>NZ_JAAHGN010000354.1:0-6812 GCF_010672485.1 Moorena sp. SIO2C4
GTCAAGACTTAGGGAAACCTGAGTTACCAGTAGTTTTTGCTCAAATTGGCACCACTACTGATCCAGAAAAGCTCCCGAACTGGGAAACCGTGAAAGCGCAACAGGAAACAGTCCAGTTACCAGCTACTGGGATGATTACCACAGATGACTTGGCTTTGCAAGACCATGTCCACTTGACAACGGAAAGTTATTTGATTCTTGGAAAAAGATTTGCTAAAGCGTTTTGGAAACTTACTGATCAGTGACATCATGTTTTGAATTTACTATTCGAGGATTATGGCATCAATTAATTAATGGAAACCTGGACAGTTATTTTCGTTCTAGCTATCGGTCTTTTTCTTGGTATTATTCTCCAGAAGTATTATCCAGTCGGTAAGTTGATCAGACGCTACGGTATTATTAGTCGCTTCTTAGTTAAGCGGAAATCTGAGTCTCGGGAAATCAATGTGATTCCACCAGATTTTCAAGGCAAGATGTCCCTGTTTATTTTGGCAGGACAGTCGAATATGTCCGGAACAGGTAAGCTAACACCTGCTAGTTCCGTTACTCACCCCAACGTTTTTGTCTTTGGAAACGATTACCGCTGGCATCTAGGCAAAGAACCGATTGATTCACCAAGTGGACAAGTTGATAAAGTCTCGGAAGATAAGTCAGCTGGGGTAGGTCCGGGGATGGCGTTTGCTACTGAATTATTGAAATACAATCCTGAGCTAATCATCGGTTTGATTCCTTGTGCCAAGTCTGGCACTGCCATTCAACAGTGGCAAAGAAGCCTGAGTGAGGATACCCTTTATGGCTCTTGCTTAAAGCGAGTAGGTGCTGCTTCTGTGATGGGAGAAATCACCGGTATACTTTTCTTTCAAGGGGAAAAAGATGCTCAAAAGCCTTCTCAAGACGATGAGATAACGTTTTTCCCCAATCAGTGGGCTGATAAATTTGTTACCTTGGTAAAAGATTTCCGTCAAGACTTAGGGAAACCTGAGTTACCAGTAGTTTTTGCTCAAATTGGCACCACTACTGATCCAGAAAAGCTCCCGAACTGGGAAACCGTGAAAGCGCAACAGGAAACAGTCCAGTTACCAGCTACGAGGATGATTACTACAGATGACTTGGCTTTGCAAGACTATGTCCACTTAACAACGGAAAGTTATTTGATTGTTGGAAAACGATTTGCTAAAGCATTTTGGAAACTTGTTCAAAGATAAAAGGGTATATCAAGACAGGGAAAACTAGAGGAGACGTAGCCATTGATTCCGGTCAAGCTTGATGAACATCTTATCTAAAACAGTTCCAGGGTTTTTAGTTCCAGGGTTTTTAATTGGGAGCATCGCCATCATTGCCGCAATTCCCACAGTGGTGATATCAACACCAGCTGCTAAAAATATTGCGCAACAGATTACTGTCCGGATTGATGGCCCAAAACAGGGAGGGAGTGGGATAATTGTTGAACGCCAAGCAAATATATATTATATCCTGACCAGTGCTCATGTGCTACAAAAAGCTGGCATCTACAGGATTCAAACCCCTGATGGCAATCGTTATCCTGTAGACTCCCGCTACATCAGACGGATGCCAGGGGTAGATTTAGCGATCTTACCTTTCACTAGCACCTCTAACTACCCAGTGGCTAGGTTAGGGAATTCCCAGCAAATCAGTGCAGGTCAAAGGGTTTATGTGGCTGGATGGCCCCGTTCTGGAGGTGCTTCTCAACAACGGCGGTTTATTAATAGCGAAGGACTGCTCACGGATGCTAGTTCTAAACTTCCTAGGGGATATGCTCTGAGTTATACCAATTTGGTGAGAATTGGGATGAGTGGTGGACCAGTATTAGACGATCAGGGGCGGGTAATTGGCATTAATGGTATGGTCAGATTAGTGGGCGATTCTGACACAATTGTGGCATCTGGGATTAGCATTGACACCTATTTAACCTGGCGCTCTCAGCTGAAACTGCCAACTCCTGTAAAGACTCCTCAAGTCGGTGTTTCTCCTACAGCTGCGTCTGCCAAGACCGGAACAGTTTTCTACAAGTTGACGAATACTCTCAAAGTAGGGACTGGCTCAGTGAGTTCTGTGGCGATTGGCACCGTTGCTCAAGGGAGATCAATACAAAAATCAGTACAAAAATTGATGGCCGCTAGTGGTCATAGTGATGGCACTATCTCCCTGTGGAATCTGTCCACTGGTCAATTAATTCGTACCTGGCGAGGTCACGGTGGTGCAGTGAATGCTGTGGCGATTAGTCCGGATGGTCAAACTTTAGTCAGTGGCGGTGATGACCGTATGATCAAGACCTGGAATCTTAACACGGGTAAACCTTTAAGTACCCTGACTGGACATCAAGATACAGTGGCGACTTTAGCCTTCAGTGGCGATAGCAAAACCTTAGTTAGTGGTAGCTGGGACAACACTATTAAGATTTGGCAGCTGCCTAAGGGTAAACTGTTGCATACCCTTACCGGACATTTAGGTTCGGTGAATTCTGTTGAAATCTCTCCTGATGGCAAAACCTTAGTCAGTGGTTCTCAAGATACAACTATTCGGCTGTGGAATCTAGCTACAGGTAAGTTAGTGCGTATCTTCAAGGGACATTCTCGATCGGTGTCGTCTGTAGCGATTAGTCTGGATGGGAAGACTTTAGCCAGTGGTGGAGGAGACGGCACGATTCGCTTGTGGAATCTTAACACTGGTAAATTGACTAGGACCTTGACGGGTCACACAGATGGGGTGTGGTCAGTAACGATGACTAGAGATGGAAGCACCCTGATTAGCGGTAGTTGGGATAAGACCATTAAGTTGTGGGATATGAGGAGCGCTCAGTTGAAAAGCACCTTAAATGGTCATTCGGGCTATGTTGTTGCTGTTGCTTTGAGCCAGGATGGTCAAACCCTAGTTAGTGGTGGTTGGGATCAGCAGATTAGAATTTGGAGCAAGCAAATATCTAATTAACCTGAGTTCAAGATAAGCGATTCGGCAAAGCCGACGCTTGGCCGTAGGCCACGCCAAAGGCGAACGCGAACGCACTCCTAAAGCAGTAATTGATAGCAAAGGGAACAGCGGATCTGGGAACAGGGAGCAGGGAGTAGGGAGTAGGGAGTAGGGAACAAAAATTATCACAATTCCTACACGGATTGCTAGATATCTGGTTAAAATTGGGTTCTGTTAATTGATAGGGTTGATCGCACTTATGAAGTAGAGTCTTTTTTGACGCTGATTCCCTTAAAACCCTCTTGACTATTGCCTATTGCCTATTGCCTATTGCCTTAAAAGGATAAGCAATGTCGCTCAAACGTTGCTGATAATTGCTATAAAAAATTGCTATAATAGATTTAGGTGTTGTCTACACCATTAACCGGTCAAATAATCCCAGGCTTTAATAAATTCAACAATTTGGCTCACTGGAGGCAGGGTTGATACTGGTCTTGATGGTGTTGTAGTGTCTTCAGATTGCTCGCTCCAGCTTGATTGATTCATCAGATACTTCCCAAAATCTTGATTAGAATAAATACTTAATGAGTAGTCTCTAGAGTTAGTAATAATTGTCTGAGTCGGAGCAATAAAAAAGTTAGCCGATGATTTAATTTCTGGTGCTAACTTAACGGTTTTAATTGGTTTAATCTGCTCAATAGCTTGGCAAATATTTGTAATTAATTTATTGATTTGCTGTTTGTTTTGATTACTTAAAGTGTATATTGATCGTGAGGGTAGGCTATTTAATAGGGTCACAATATTGCGATGAGTTTGACCTCCATCTTTGAAGGGGACAATGGCCAAGTAAGCGATAATGAATAAGTCAGCGTTGTTGCTCGTAAAGGTAATGGTTGTTCTGCGGACACCCACCTCAATGCTGGGCGGTTGATTGAGGACTTCAGAAACATTGGCTATCTGATTATAAATCGAGGCTAAAGCCAAATTCCCTTTGAGGTCTAATGGTGTATCAACGATAATCTTTACTGTTGGGAGGGTCTCGTTGAAAAAGGTTTTGGCAGCTTCGGAAGACAGATGGATAATTTGACTTTGATCACCATCGGGACTTAAGTCAACCCATTCACAGATCAGTCCTTCGGTTTTGAGACCAAACCGGGAAACAGCATATAGTTTTGCCCCAGTCAGGGTAGCACCAGTCAAATCCGCTCCAATCCAATTGGCTTTAATCAGCCTGGCCTTACTAAGATCAGCGTGTACTAAACTGGTATTAACTAAATTGGCATTGCTCAAATCAGCCCCAACTAAGGTAGCTCCACTTAATTTAGCGTTGCTCAGATCAGCCCAACTGAGGTTTGCTCCACTTAAATCAGCCCAGCGTAGATTTGCCCCACTGAGATCAGCTCCCCTAAAATTGGCACAGGTGAGATTTCCTTGTCTGATTTCAACCCCTTTGAGATTGCTACCACTGAAATCGGCTTTGTGCAGATTTGTTCCGTTTAAGTGCGCTCCCTTCAAATTGGCTTGACTAAGGGTTGCCCCCCCTAGATTGGCTTCATTGAAGGTAGCGCGGCTGAGATTGGCTTGTCTGAGGGTGGCTTCTCGTAAATCAGCACCAGAGAGGTTTGCCCCAGTTAGATTTGCTCCACTTAGGGAACCACGAACCATCTCAGCACGAATCAGTGATGCCTGAATCAGTTGGGCACCTCTTAAATCAGCCCGAATCAAATTTGCGACATTGAGCTTTGCTTGTGTTAACTTGGCTTTATAGAGATTGGCACCACTGAGTCTAGCAATGTTTAAGTTGGCTCGGCGGAGGTTTGTGCCGCTCAAGTTAGCACCACTTAAGTTAGTTATACTCAGGTTAGCTTCACTCAAGTCGGCACCACTAAGAGTAGCGCCGCTTAGGTTCAGTTCCGTAAGATCCGCAGCTGTAAAATCTCTTACCCCTGCTGCATATTGTTGGATAATTTCCCTGACATTCATTACAATCTAACAAAAATTAATATTTATCATGGCATAGGCTCAATCTGGGTGAGAGATAATGAAAATTGGTATTGTAGGACTGGGATTGATGGGTGGGTCCCTGGGATTGGACTTGAGAGCACAAGGTCATCAGGTCTTGGGAGTCTCTCGTCAACCAAAAACCTGTCGATTCGCACTTGATCACGGCATTGTTGATGATGCGAGTATTGACTTAAGTATCCTAGCCACAGCAGAGGTTGTGTTTATTTGCACCCCAATAGCCGCGATCGCCTCTACTGTCAAGCATTTAGTCAACTATCTTTACAAGGATACCGTAATCACTGATATTGGTTCGGTCAAAATGCCAGTGGTTAGAGAAATAGCTCCCCTGTGGGAAAATTTTGTAGGTGGTCATCCGATGTCAGGAAGGGAATACAGTGGTGTGGAAGCTGCGGTGTCGAATCTATTTGTAGGAAACCCTTATGTACTGACCCCGATTGAGACAACACCACAACCAGCACTTGAGAAGGTGGAGGAGATTGTGCGATCGCTTAAGTCATTGGTTTACATCACAAGCCCGGAAAACCATGACCAAGCGGTAGCATGGATTTCTCATCTACCGGTGATGGTGAGTGGGAGTTTGATTGATGCTTGTATGCAGGAGACTGACCCAGTGGTTTTGAGGTTAGCCCAACAGTTAGCTAGTTCTGGTTTTCGTGATACTAGCCGTGTGGGGGGTGGTAATCCAGAACTGCGAGTAATGATGGCTCGTTACAATCAGGAGTCGATAATGCGTACGCTTGTAGGGTATCGCGATCGCCTTGACCAGATAATTGAGGTGATTGAACAGGAAGATTGGTCGAGTCTGGAAACAATCTTTGAAACTACTCACGTAGCGCGGAAAAAATTTGTTTCCTGAGTTTGTTTAGTTTGTTATTGAGGTAATTAAAAAGCGATCGCACCAACAATAACCTCAGTGGTTGAGTTCTGGGAGAAGGAATGGAGATATTTTGACTGCTATGTTATATTTATCCGTGGTAATAATAACATAGAAATACAGAAGTTCAGAATTTGGAAGAACGCTGATTAAGGTTAGCTCTCACATTACAAAACATTAGTGGTGGTTTGCGTATGCTCTCTAAATTTAGTGATACCGCAAATCAATTAACTGTTGTACAAACTTTTCGTTCCTAACTATTTCCAATCCCTTGACCTCCCAACCAACCCGTTGTCCAAGCACTCTGAAAATTAAATCCCCCGGTAATTCCATCAATATCGAGAATTTCCCCAGCAAAGTAAAGACCTGGACATTGGCGGCTTTCCATAGTCTTGAAATTAACCTGTTTGAGACTAACACCACCACAAGTAACAAACTCTTCCTTAAAAACTCCTTTACCTTGAATCAAATAGCGTCCTTGAGTCAGTTCTTGAACTAACTGATGTACGGTTTTTTTCGATAACTCAGCCCAACGGTTTTGTGCTCCCACTCCCACACTAGTCACTAAGCTCACCCAAAGGCGCTTTGGGATAGGAATAGGACAACTAGTAGTAATGAAGCGTCGAGGTAACTGGGATTTAACATCGAGGAGTAATTTACGCAATCGGTCTGGGTTGTAATCAGGAAGCCAATTGACCAACAACGGCATTTGATAATGGTGTTCGTGCAACACTCTCGCCCCCCAAGCAGAAAGCTTGAGTACCGCTGGACCACTTAAACCCCAGTGGGTAATTAGCAATGGTCCCGTTTGTTCCTTCAAAGTTTTACCAGCATCGGGTAATTTGAGGCAGACCTGTTTAACACTCACCCCAGCTAAATCCTGTAAACGAGAGTCTGGGATATTAAAGGTGAATAGAGAAGGAACCGGGGTTTCGATGGTATGACCTAAGGCTTTTGCCCAACGGTAGCCTAGGGGATTGCTACC
>NZ_JAAHGN010000355.1:0-6800 GCF_010672485.1 Moorena sp. SIO2C4
TCGGAAGGGGAAACCAATGCCCCAGTGAGTCTATTGGATAACCAAGCCATTACTAATTATCAACATAAGCAGGCTTGGGAAGAGAAACAAAGCCTAAGGATGTCCGTATCTAAGGAATTTGAGGCTTACTTAGAGAAAAACTTAGGGTCTGAGGCGGCCCTTTGGCTGCGACTTTACTTGCAAGGTCAATCTCAAGAGGCGATCGCTCGTCGCCTAAATTGGCCGATCAAGAAGGTCTATCGTCTACGGGAAAAAATTAGTTACCATGCCATTCGTGTCTTTTCCATCAATGGGGTAAAAGGCAAACCAGACTTAGTAGCAAGTTGGCTGGAAACATCCTATACTGAGCACAGTTTTGGACTAACCCCAAGGCAATGGCAAGAATATCAGCAAAAACTGACCCCTGAGCAACAGCAGTTGCTGGATAAGTTGAAAGCTGGTCATACCTTCGAAGCGATCGCTAACGATCTTAACTGGAGAAGTAACCAGGTGATGGGTGAATGGAACAAACTCTATCTAGCAGCTCAAGCCCTGCGCAGTGCTTCGGCAAGTTGAGGTTTGAATTTTATTATCCAATAAATCGCGCTAATTTATAAATAAGTGATAGGTATTAATTAGTATAGCTACAAGGAGCTACAGCCAAAAAACACTAATTTACTGTCATCAAAAAAAATGGGTCTGAAACCCCGTCCTTCTAGGAGACGAAACCTTAGGGAGTGGAGCCTTATTACAAAAGACTTAACCCTTTTACCCATAGCAGACTAACCATAAAGGCTCAACTCCCTTACGGTAACTTCAACGGACGGCTTTGTGCTATAATAGCAGAAGACGCAATGACCCGAAAAGGAAGGGTGAAACTCCCAGCAGTGGGACGCCTTGGTTAAATGGTAGTTACTCGAAATGGGGACTCGGTCTAAGACTCCAATTCCAGCCCAATGCCACGCAAGAGGCGCGACCCCGTAATTTAATTCGCCTAGGAGGCGTGCGCCTGAGTCTTTTTGGAAAGCGAATCAAAGTACTTAAAAAAAAAGTAGACTCAATGACATTTCTGTCGGAGAGAGTAGAGGCAATTGGCACCGCCAATTGGACTATCAACCCCATGTTGGTAGTTGTTACGAGCAATGCCCCAAAAGGGTACCTCCGCGCTTTGAATCCTCGCGCCTTTAGGCCGGGGAGTGTCAAACTAATTTACTGCAATAGGGTATGGAAACCAATTGAGACGATTGTCCATGCCCTATTTTTTTTACTCCTCACCTGACAAGGGCTAATGCCACCACACTAGTTATCACTTTTTAGCTATAAACTGACCTTTAAGGGATTGAATCTCCCCTGATAATTCTTGGCGTGTTTCGACTTTGAGTAGATAACGAGCTACAAACCAGATAGTATAGCCAATACCCACTAATTCAAACAACGGTGCCATCAGGGGAATATCGTTAATTGCATCCAGCACCGCCAAAGTGATCTTAACAGTCATGAACCCAGCGAGCAAAAGACCAATGGTAAGCAAGGGTTTTTGGTAATTGCTAACAAATCCGCCGATATATTCCGGCAATTGTGACAAAATGTCTGTAAGAGTTTGCAACCATTCCTGCCACGGTTGGGTGAGTTCTGGCTCAGGAGCAGTGAGTTTGGCTATAGCACCAGGTTGATCAACTTTGAGGTCTACTTTCAGCTGTTTTTCATCCTCAAGGGTAGTTTCATTGGTGCTGCTTTGAGTATATGCAGATGCTTGGGGATTTGACGTCATATTTCCTCCAAAATTCTATTAAAGCAGGATATTCTATCGTTTGAGTAAGGCAGCTGCATAAGAGTACAGACTGACTAACTGTTGCCCATGTTATCAAAAGTTTCATAATGACCTGCTAGAGGTAAGCATCCGTAGGTATGGGGTGATTTATAGCCAACTGGTCACCATCCCACTGGTCCCCAAATAGCTCAGCAGCACAACAACTGGTTAGGGAAAATCTAAAGATTTTGTTAAAATACTGAAAAATAAGCTTCCAGGAGAACACCTCCAATCATGAGCAACACCCTATCCCAAAAGCAAGTTGTTATTTCCCCTTCTATCCTGTCAGCTGATTTTAGCCGACTGGGAGAAGAAATTAAGGCTGTGGATGCCGCAGGCGCTGATTGGATTCATGTTGATGTCATGGATGGTAGATTTGTCCCTAACATCACCATTGGTCCTCTAGTTGTTAAAGCCATTCGCCCGATTACCCAAAAGCCACTGGATGTCCACTTGATGATTGTGGAACCAGAAAAGTATGTCGCAGACTTTGCTGAGGCAGGGGCTGATATTATATCTGTTCATGCTGAACACAATGCTTCACCCCATCTGCACCGCACTCTGTGTCAGATTAGAGAATTGGGTAAGCAAGCAGGTGTTGTACTTAACCCCTCCTCATCCTTGGATTTAATTGAGTACGTCCTAGAAGTCTGTGATTTGATCCTGATTATGAGCGTCAATCCTGGCTTTGGTGGTCAAAGCTTTATTACTGAAGTTGTGCCAAAAATCCGCAAACTCCGTCAGATGTGTGATGAGCGCGGTCTTTCTCCTTGGATTGAAGTTGATGGTGGACTCAAGGTTAACAATACCTGGCAAGTGCTAGAAGCTGGAGCGAATGCGATTGTGGCTGGCTCCGCTGTATTCAAGGCACCAGATTACGCAGAGGCAATTAGCGGTATTCGTAACAGCAAGCGTCCTGAACCCGAATTAGTAACTGCTTAATCAGAAGCATCCCAATTAGGGCAATCTTAACCAAAGGTCGAGGGGGCTCATTCTGAGCAGCCCTCTTCCGACACCCGAGCTCCCTACTCCCTACTCCCGCGCAACCCTAAGGTCATAAGTACCTAAGTTAATTGACAACTACTACAATCGGCAAAACTTGCGCTCGCGGTCAAATTCTGGATCTTGCCAAGAGAAGGCAAAATGGCTGACTGAGTTAATTTGTGGTGTCACTCGGCGCAATGCCTGCATCTGGTTTTCTAGGGAAGGACGATTTTTTATGGATCTTCCCCAAGTTCCTGCGAGTGCTGGTTTTACGTCTGTTTCCGACGATGCCCACTTAAACACCCGTTTGACTAAATTGGCAATACAACCGGTGTGACCACAAACACCATAAGACATGGGATGCCATTCCAGGGAACGGGGAAAATGTTCCCAAGGCTGTAGTCTGGAATCATAACCCATGCGACCTACAACTTGGTTGCCATCGGGGAAAAACACTGCACCGGCTTGTACCCCAGCTCGCTCTGCTGCCAATTCGCCTAATTTGAGAAAGTCTAATATCCCTTGGGCAGCGTGAGCAACACTGAGTTGCCACAACTGCCATTGTATAGTTCGAGTACTTTCTCTTGCTGAAGGAGTGCGACCTTGCCAGAGGGGGGTTTTTTCATCAGGGTAGAGCTTTTTGACAGCTTTTATATCCTTAGCGCTAATGGAACCCTTACTCAGATAGCGCCGAATTAGCTCCTTACCTTGATTGTTACCAGCCCGTTGATACAGGGCTTGCTTAGCTGCATCACTGTAAATCCAAAGATCCTTGACACTGCTGGCCACAGACTGGGAACCTGAACCACGGGGATAGCGAATGTAGTCGAATAAAATCCCATCGGGGCGTCGCTTTAATACACCCTTAAGCATCTCATAGTAGTCTACCTGGGCTTGTCGATTGTAAGGGTCGATAAATACTTGAGAGCCATCCTTAACTACAGACAAACTCGTTTCTCCTTGACCATTGCGGGCAAGAATCTGTTGCCGCTCGGCACGATGACCGTAGGTATAACCAAAATTCATTGTAAACATCCAGGCATACACCTGCAAACCCCGCTCACGACCTTTTTGAATCGCCTGGGCTAATAAATCTACGTTCTCAGTCCCCGGTTGTTGTATGACTGACGGCCAAGGAGTACGATTATCTGCCTTTGGTAACAGGACGCGACCATCGTAAAATACTTCAACGTAGACTTGATTGTAGCCTTGGTTCACAATACGGTCTAGGGTTTCCTCAAGGGCTCCAGGACGAGCATCACAGGGATATAAGCGCACCCAAATTGCTTGATTTTGCGGCCAGGTTTGGGAACGACACTGCTGTAAGAAACTGGCGTGTGCCTGGATAATGGTTTGGTAGCTGATTTTAGAGTCTGAGTTATTCTTTAAGGAATTAACTCTTAAGCTTTCTTTTTGAGCGATCGCTTCCTGAGTAAAGTGGCAATAAGCTTTTGTTTTTGCCTCAGCTGTTGGTACCAACCAACACTGACTCAACAGACTACTTCCTACTGCAAGGGCGGCAATCAAGCTACGATGTAGACCTTGCCGGTGTTGCCTCCGTTTACCAAAACTGTTATACATTCCTAGAAACACTACAAAAGAACAGAAAGTTAGCCAAAAGCCAGCTAACTCATCCCCGATTGGTTCAATATCTTTGACATCTCCCCCAGGTGCAGCATCAGGGATTCTAAACGGATACTACGAGAGGGTCAGCAAGTCACTAACTCGTTTTCATCCCCGCCGTTATTGCACAGGGGTTTTTAACTATGATTTTTTCTAAAATTAGCTTTAGCTAGTTATGATCTAGTTTAGGGATAGAAAGGGAAACACCAAGGGAGGGGGTAGAGGTAAATCTATAAGTAAATCTATATCGTTTTATTTGATGCATATATCATTAAATTTGTCAACTTTAGATTATACTCCATTAATTATTAGTTAACTAAAGCCCTAGTAGTGATCAACCCTATAATAATTAGTCTAACCCCTAACCGCTAACGGCTGGCATTACCTTTAAAGGTTTTCAGCTCTCTTAGCAACTGTTCCGGAAAATTCTTACTGATTACGAGAGTTAGGGTAGGAGCAGGGAAAGAATTGGCCAATAGTTTTAGATCATCGATAATCCTACCCTCCCTTGCCTGGGATGTTCTCAAGAAACCTGAAGATAGGACAGGTTTATACTGGCAATTTTTTGTTCACCCGGCTTATGCCTCGCCTACAATAGGCGAGGTGTGGACAGCTTAAGCGCCCCGTTTGAGAGAACGCTCGACTTGGGAAAATTCCTGCTCTAGACGATCCTTCACCTTTTTCGGTAAAGGGCGATTGGGATAGGAACTGTAGTAACCAGCCAAGGAATTGACAGCAGTTCGCATGGTAGTGAAGGAATTGAGGGTAGACACAGATCTATCTCTGCGGTAGCGCGAGGCATAGTCATTCATCAGTAGAGTGGCTTTTTCACGAATTGCCGTCTTATCTGGTGAATCTTCTGGTAATTCAAGGGCTTGTCTTAATTCTTGTAGAGCAGTTATTGTATCCTGACGGTAATCTCCTGTTAAGCCTGTACCACTTGAGGCACAACCAGTTAAACCGATAACCATAACCAGTACCAGGGCAATAAAACCTGATAAGTAGCGCTTTATTAGCATGATTGACATCAAATCCAATTTTATAATCAGATTTGATCCTATCTTGAATTGGTACTGGGGGGAGCATCCCCATCAGAAAAAAAAATCCCACGGGCGTGTTGCCGTGGCATGTCTAGTCTGAGATCAAATCTCCTATGAGTTAGGTTTAAAACACAAGGTTTCGTTGCATGTTAGGGGAAAATTTTGGGGGGATTTAGCCGAAACGCCCACTCACATAGTCCCTAGTGGCTTCCTGCTGAGGATTTTGGAAAATGACTTCAGTTCTATTGAACTCTACTAAATAGCCTTGTTTGCCACCTGTTTCCGTTGCCCTAGCGTTATAGAAAGCGGTCATGTCTGCTACTCGGGTAGCTTGTTGCATGTTGTGGGTAACGATAACAATGGTGTATTTTTCTTTCAGCTCGTGCATTAGTTCTTCCACTTTAAGGGTGGAGATGGGGTCAAGAGCGGAGCAAGGTTCATCCATCAACAACACTTCTGGCTTAATGGCTAAGGCGCGAGCAATACACAAACGCTGTTGTTGACCACCAGATAGAGACAGACCACTCTGTCTTAGTTTATCTTTGACTTCATCCCAGAGGGCAGCTTGTTGGAGACTGCGCTCCACTAATTCATCCATATCCCCTTGATAGCCATTAATCCGGGCTCCAAAGGCAATATTTTCATAAATGGATTTGGGAAAAGGGTTTGGCTTTTGGAATACCATCCCAATGCGGCGACGTACTTCTTCAATGCTGTTGTCAAACTTTTTATCATAAAGATTTTCGCCATGGAAGGTAATTCTACCTGTCACCCTTGCTCCCGGAATCAGGTCGTTTAAGCGATTAAAACACCGCAACAAGGTGCTTTTTCCACAACCAGACGGTCCGATAAAGGCGGTAACTTGGTTTTTGGGAATATCTAAATAGACATCTTTGACTGCTAAAAATGATCCATAGTAGACGGAAACCTTTTCAGCCCGTAAAACCGGATCTTCTACTTCTAAAGACGAAGTGGTGGAGTCCATAATTTGGTTAGGATTCATGGTTAAATCCTCTGTGTCATTGTTAACTTTTGAAATCAAAGCTGAAAAATTTTCCATGCTTTTTAATAGGTGTTTTACTAGTCTATATCCTGAGTTTCTATCTATTGGTTTGGAATTTGTTGCGCAGGAAAATTGCTCCGGCATTCATGACCAACAGCACTATCATCAACATCACAATTCCCGCCGCCGCGTTAGTGTGGAAGGCTTCTTGGGGACGAGAGATCCAGTTGTAAATTTGAATTGGCAGTGCAGTAAATGGATCTTGTGGGTTCATTGGCGGCCTGGTAATGAAGCTCAAGGCTCCGATAGTAATCAAAGGAGCAGTTTCCCCAATTGCCCTTGACAGATCGAAGAGCGGCGT
>NZ_JAAHGN010000356.1:0-6792 GCF_010672485.1 Moorena sp. SIO2C4
GAAGGGAATTTGTGAAGTCCATGCCTCGTAAAATGCTTCATTCTTGTAATAAGAGTTAGGAAGAAAGATATGAGGAATCTCTAAAAGAGTACTAGGGATATGACCATGCAAACGATTAGTAATAATTAAACGATGCCTTTTGAATTGATAGATGCCGCTATGCATCAGTCCCCAAGATGCTAGATTAATTTGGGAGTTATGGGTTATTTTAAAGTGCGGCGTATTAGTATGAAAATACTTCCAGTTTTGTCGAGATAACCATTCTTTAGGAGTTGCTAATCCTCGCTCATAAACTTCCCGCATTATTCTGACCAATCCTGGAATACGCCAATACCAACCTTTAGAGAGTTGCTTAGTAGTTCTTAAAGTCCATCTATCTGAAACCCAGTCTTCTAAGACGAGATTTTTTATCTTAGAAGAAAGACTCAGGTTACTAGTGGCCTTAAGTTCTTGATCCTTTCGGCAAAGATAAAGACTAGAATCCTCTTGATCAGGCTGGATGGATTCAGTAGAGAGACCAGCCATTTGAAATGCCATATCAGGGGCTTTAATCACCCGACAATTCCAGAAATTTTTAAGAGCAATTTCATAGCTGACTTGATCTCTGGTAAAGAGAGTTAGGTTAGGATGGGAGTTAAAAACTTTTGCTGCTTTTTTGAGGTTTTCGGGATTCCTAAAATAAATAGTCTGAGGAAAAATAATAATTGGTCGATCTCGATAGTTTTCTATGATCGATTCTCTAAAATTTTGAAAATCTTCATATAGATCACCTAATGCACCTCCTCCATTAAATATTATGGGGCATTTATCCATTTTTTTTAGGCTGGCATGAGAGAAACCGTTAATACCAGTGGCATACTTGATTTTCGTTTTTAAGGTATCTGTCAAAAATAGTACAGATCCTAACCAAATTAGGTGGTCGCCAATATTGTAATGATCAGGATTGTCTAGGAGTATACATTCTTCAAATTTTTCTAACTGTCCTAGGGATTTATGAAGAACTTCTTTGACGTTTTCTGGTGTTAAAATAGTCATCGTAATTCCTGAAATACTTAATGTAATTTTGAATGTACTTTTGTCTCTCGGATAATTTACCCTCTGGAAGATATCTCGAAAGGATGGTACTGGTAAAGATGTAGTGATGTAGGGATTGGTCTGCTCAAGGTAACGGGAGCTAAAATCACTACTTGTGTACCACTACCCTATTTGGAAATTCTATAGTCTTAATTTGTTTGACCAACTTCATGCTGCATCTTGTGATATTTCCAAAGTTTACCGCGCTTTTCGAGTAACTCTTGATACTTTCCTTGCTCCACAATTCGCCCCTGTTCAAGTACGACTACCTTATCAGCTTTGGAAATGGTCGATAAGCGATGGGCAATGGTAATTACTGTCCGTCCTACAGCAAGTTTTTCTAAGGATTCTTGAATCAGGCGCTCAGACACAGAATCTAAGGCACTAGTTGCCTCATCTAAGATCAGAATCTCTGGTGCTCGCAGTAAAGCACGAGCAATTGCCAGCCGTTGACGTTGACCTCCAGATAATCGAACTCCGCGATCACCCAGTTGCGTGTCAAAACCGTCAGGCAAATCTAGGATGAAGTCTAATGCATTGGCAAGTTTTGCAGCTTCTCGAATTGCCAGCTCATCTGCCTGTTCTGAACCATAAGCAATGTTATTGCGAACAGAGGTGTTGAAAATAAATGTATCCTGACTAACAATAGCTAGTTTACGACGCACAGAGTTGATTTCAAACTCTTGTATGTCAATGCCATCAATGATAATTTTACCTGCGGTTGGGTCATAAAATCGGGGAATTAAGTCAGCAAGGGTTGTTTTACCTGAACCAGAAGCACCGACCAGGGCTGTTGTTTCTCCCTTGTTGATAGTTAAGGTAATATCGTGCAGCACTAGGTTAGAGGGATCGTAACCAAAATCCACCGAAGCAAACTCAATGGCTCGCTGCAATCCTGAAAATTGCACGTTACCATTCTGCAAGTATGGTTTGTTGTCCGTTCTCAGCAGCTCTTTAATGTTATTCATTGGTCCGGTGAATTCCCCAAGACGCCCTCTGGCATTATTAATCAGACGTATAATCGGGATCAGACGAAACAAAACAAACAAGAAGGTCAATAATGAAGCTGCCTGCATCTGTCCATTAGGAACGAAGATGGTAAATGCTACAATAATCATGCCGATCAGAATTGTGGTGGCTACGCTTTCCCCAATCGGTTCTATGGCATACGCAAATGAGGCAGATTTGATAGTGATGTTTGCAACGTTTTCGCTAGCGTTATAGAATCGTCTACGCTCAAAGTCCTGACTAGCAAATGCCTTAACTGTGCGAATGCCATTGATAAACTCTACAGCAACTGAGGTAAAGTTACTGCCTGCCTTTGAAACATCAAAACTTGTCTCTCGCACCCTTTTAACCAAGTTAGAAAGACCAACACTCATCAGGCTAAAGAGCATTAATGATGCAATGGAAAGTTGCCAAGAAAGCAAGAACATTGATGTCACATATACAACTAAAAGAGAAACTCTAGTAAACAGAAAAGCTGTCACATCAAAAGCTTGATTAATTTTTTCTAATTCGGTAGTTAGACTGTAAACTAGCTCTCCAGAACGGCTATGAGAAAAGTAACTTAAACTCAGCCGTTGAAGTTGTTCAAATAGCTTCTTGCGCAGCCTATCTAACAAATTCATCTGAGTAATTTTGCTGTACCTGCGCCCACCAAACATAAAGGCTGAACGCAACCAGGTTGTGAGCATAATTATAGCAGATATCCGGTAAATTCTCTCATTAACCGGTCTATTTACTCCAAGAAACCAGATATCGAACCAGTTAATACCTGTCTGGATTGGGGTAGCATTAGGGTCGGTTATATTTTGTAAAAAGTTGAGGATAAACCCTAATCCAAACCCTTCAAATAGTGAGGCAATTATCGTTAAAGCAATAGCAAAAAAAGCAGCTTCTTTGAGGTATTTAAACTCTCTTAATATGAAGTGTTTGTCTTGCCACAATTTCGTGGATTTAGTAAACCTAATGACAGAATCAATAAGCTTGAATTCAGCAATCTTATATAGAATACTCACTGGCTTTATTTAGACCTATTATGATTGTTATTTAATGCTGATTTTAAACAATATTTAGCTAAAAAAACTAAGATCACTCTCCACCATTTCCGCGACAATATCAGGAAATTTTTTTTTACTCTTCCAATTCAGCTCATCCCGAATTTTCCAGCTATCCCCACAAAGGGGCACTGCTTCTGTCGGACGATAAAACCTCTGATCAACTTCCACAAAATCTTGATAATCAAGACCGACGTGACTAAACGCACAATCTACTAATTCACGAACGGAGTGATTCACTCCGGAAGCAATCACATAATTCTCTGGAGCTTTGATTTATAGCGAGAAACCAGGTTTTAAGGGTCTTGGTGCGTAAGTCCTGGTTCTAAGACAGTGCGTTCGCGTAGCGTATCCGTAGGATAATCGCTTATTTTATTCAACGCTAATCCATCAACAACGTCTTATACGAGTCTGTGTAAGCATTCAGCGGTCAGCGGTCAGTGGTCAGTTTATTTTATTCAAAAGAACCGATTGCGCTACTTGAGGTGCTGCGCGAACAGTAGGCTGGCCACAGGCTCAAAGCTAATAGCTGATAGCTGATAGCTGATAGCTGATAGCTGATAGCTGATAGCTGATAGCTGATAGCTGATAGCTAAATGCTTATGAGTCTGTTAATAGGTAATAGATAATGGGTAATTGCGCTCTCCTCGTGGTGTTTCACAGCAGCAATAGTCTTTTCCTCAATTCCCAATTCCCAATTACCCGTTACCCATTACCCATTACCCAAAGCGCGACTATCTATCTCTCTCATCCATTACTAAAAACGGGATTAGAGCATATCATTACTAGGGATTACCAGCGGTAACAACCTGACGAATAAAGGCAGTATCAGCGGATTGACTACAAGAGGTTACAGGCATCATACCTAGTGCCTGAAGGTCAGCATTAACCATGATTTCAACCAGTTGTTTAAAGCTCACTGAAGGTTGCCAACCTAGTATGGTATTAGCCTTGGTCCCATCACCCAACAACAGGTCTACTTCAGCAGGTCGAAAGTAGCGTGGATCGATTTCAACGTACTGCTCCCAATCCAAATTCACTAAGCCAAAGGCAATATCGAGAAACTCCCGAATTGAGTGAGTTTGACCGGTAGCAACAACATAGTCATCGGGCTCGTCTTGTTGTAGCATTAGCCACATAGCGCGGACATAATCTTTGGCATAACCCCAGTCCCGTCTGGCATCGAGATTGCCCAGGTAAAGCTTATTTTGCTGACCAGCTACAATGCGCGCCAAAGCACGGGTAATTTTGCGAGTGACAAAGGTTTCGCCGCGCCGGGGACTTTCGTGGTTAAACAAAATACCATTACAGGCGAATAGCCCATAGGATTCGCGATAGTTGATAGTTTGCCAGTGGGCGTAGACTTTTGCACAGGCATAAGGACTACGGGGATAAAACGGTGTAGTTTCAGACTGAGGAACAGCCTGCACTAGCCCAAACATTTCAGAAGAGCCAGCCTGGTAAAAGCGTACCTCAGAGCCAATCCGCTGTTGATAGTGCCGTACCGCTTCCAACAAACGTAAGGTTCCTATACCTGTGGCATCGACGGTGTATTCTGGTGAATCAAAGCTGACCCGCACATGGGACTGAGCTCCGAGGTTGTACACCTCTATCGGCTGTACGTCTTCTAGAATGCGTTGTAGTGTCAAGCCATCAGTCAGGTCTCCGTAATGGAGAAATAACCGTGTCTGTGGATTGTGGGGGTCTTGGTAGATGTGGTCGATGCGATCTGTGTTGAAGGTAGACGTGCGTCGGATAATGCCATGGACTTCGTACCCTTTTTCCAGCAGCAGTTCTGCTAGATAAGACCCATCTTGACCGGTAATGCCAGTGATTAATGCTCGTTTAATGTCTGTCACGATTCCTCACGACTCTGATTAGAGTAATTAGTTTGCTAATGTACGGGATGAAGGCAAAGGCAAATCAAAATTGAAAATTGAAAATTGCAATTAATAACTTCAGAAGTTAGGAAGTTATTAACTTTACCAAAGGGAGTAGGGAGTAGGGAGTAGGGAGTAGGGAGTAGGGAGTAGGGAGTAGGGAATATGGCATCAAAAATTCTCACAATTCCTACAGGGATTGCTATTACAGCACTGGAGTACTTTGAGAACCGAACACATGCGATCGCATATCTTCCTGGTGAAGCTTGATCATTCCTGGCAACAACCTCAGCTGTCGCCGCTCCTCCTGGGTCATCCGAATCACCTCATCCAGTTTCCAAGGACGTGGTCCGACTAAACTCATCTCACCCCTTAGTACATTCACTAACTGCGGTAGTCCATCCAGACAATATTGACGCAGCCACTTTCCAAAATGTGTCATCTTAGACGTGACTTGGCCTTTGTGTATAGCTTCAGTGCGAAATTTAATCACTTGGAACAACTTACCCCTTTCTCCAGCCCGCAATTGCCGAGAAAAGACTGGTCCTGGTGAAACAATCGCTATCAGCAACATCAATCCCAGGAGCACTGGACTCAGAATCAGTAGCAATAGAGCAGCTAAACTCGAATCCATCACCCGCCTCAGTCGAGATCGGAATAGTTTTTCCCTACTAGACAATTCTGAGTTGAACGGTACTCTTAGAACAGCTTTCTTCTTCGCTTGCTCACAGGCATTGGTCCAAACTCTTAACCCTGTTTCACCCACATTGGGGTCGATACAAACCAGCCCTACCGACGAGCGTTGCAAGCAATTACTTAACCAAGACTGACTTTGCAACGGAGGTAGATAATGCTGTTCATTTTTTTGGAGAGGGAGTACCCACAACTGTTTCTGTCGCCACTTGAGCTTGCAGGGAGGCAAAGAACTAACTGCTGACTCTGCCTCATCATCGATATCTAGGATTGAGATTTTGGAGGTTGTTAGTATGATTCTGGAAGTCGTCATAAATAGTTACTCCATTTCACGAAAATCAAAACTTAAACTTTAGATCCTGTCAGGTTTAATACGTATCATTCTCAGGTTTTCGTTAATTGAAACTTTAAACGTAAGCGATCAGCTATCAGCTATTAGCTATCAGTTTATGCGCTACAGATGGTGCTATAAGCGTGTCGCGTATCAGCTAATGCGCTACAGATGGTGCTACTTGAGGTGCTTTTGAATCAAACAGGTAAGCATTGGAATAATGCTGAGTTACGTCAGCTGTTCGCGTAGCGTGAGCTTTTAGCTCACGGCTGACGGCTGACGGCTGACGGCTGACGGCTGATGGCTGAATGCTTACTTAACAATTAACAAGTTTCAATTTTCAATTAACAAAAAAATCAACGAGACTTGACATGATTGCTGAACTGACGCTCTAGTTGTGGAGACTCTTGAAGATCAGATACAGGCTGCTGTGGTTCAATAGCAGCATGGTTGTTTCGCGAACCATAGTAAGCGTAGTTCTGATTAGAACTCTTCACCCCGTTAGCAATGATTCCCATCAGGTTTAAATTCCTGAGTATAGCAGTAGCCTGGCTGAGTTGAGATTGAGTAACTCGCTCTAGGCGTCCCACCATCACCACACCTTGGCACAAAGATGCTGCTTGGAGTACATCCACCATACCTAACACTGGGGGAGTATCCAGCAACACCAGATCATAGGTCTGCTGAAACTCTGCCATTAAGTTCTTCATCCGTTTAGAACCCAGCAGCTTAACTGGGTCAATTGGGGTTGGTC
>NZ_JAAHGN010000357.1:0-6786 GCF_010672485.1 Moorena sp. SIO2C4
CCCGCCGTATTCGGGAACTTAACAGCAATTTGAATACTAATCAGGTTAAAAATCCACCATTGGATGTGAGAAGGGTTGGAAGTCGTTTAACGGATTTCCGTGCTTAAGATAAGTCCTAGTTTTTTGGTACTAGTTTCTTTTGGTACTAGACGTGGATCGTAGGTTCGTTAATCATTAAAATAATCAGCAACATCGGTTTATAATTAACAGTAACTATGTCTTTTGTTGGTCTACACATTCACAGTGATTATAGCCTACTGGATGGAGCATCTCAGCTACCAGCACTGATCGATCGAGCTGTTGATTTGGGAATGCCTGCGATCGCACTGACAGATCATGGTGTGATGTATGGTGCTATTGAACTGATTAAAGTTTGCCTAAAAAAGGGCATTAAGCCGATAATCGGTAACGAAATGTATGTGATAAACGGGGATATTGAGGTCAATAAGCGTTACCGAAAATATCATCAAGTTGTCTTAGCAAAAGATACCCAAGGCTACAAAAACTTAGTAAAACTAACAACTATTTCTCACCTCAAAGGGATGCCAGGTAAAGGTATTTTTGCTCGTCCCTGTATCAATAAAGAATTACTGGAGCAATATCACGAAGGGTTAATTGTAACCAGTGCTTGTTTGGGGGGCGAAGTTCCCCAAGCTATCCTAAAAGGTGACTTAGATCAAGCCCGTAAAGTAGCTAAGTGGTACCAAGATGTTTTTGGGGATGATTACTATTTAGAGATTCAAGACCACGGCTCTGTAGAAGACAGAGTGGTTAATGTTGCGATTGTCAAGATTGCCAGTGAATTAGGAATTAAAATTGTTGCGACTAATGACTCCCACTTTATCTCCTGCTATGACGTAGAAGCCCATGACGCTTTGCTGTGTATTCAAACCGCTAAACTGGTTACAGAAGAGAAACGGATGCGCTATAGTGGCACGGAGTATCTCAAGTCAGCAGAGGAAATGAAACGGCTGTTTCGAGATCATTTACCGTCGCAGGTGATAGAGGATGCGATCGCAAATACCTTAGAAGTGGCCGATAAAGTCAAGCACTACAATATTATGGGGGAACCTCGCATCCCACACTACAAGGTATCCAAGGATTATACCCCTGACACCTATTTAGAAGAAATTACCTGGAACGGACTGATGAAGCGGCTAAAGTGTCGCTCTCGTAGTGAAATTGATCCAGTGTATAAAGCCCGGCTGGAGTATGAGTTAAAAATGCTCCAGCAGATGGGGTTTTCTACCTACTTTTTAGTGGTTTGGGACTACATCAAATATGCCAGAGACAATGATATTCCCGTTGGTCCGGGTCGTGGTTCAGCAGCAGGCTCTCTAGTGGCTTATGCCCTAGAAATTACCAACATTGATCCTGTACATCATGGGCTACTGTTCGAGCGCTTTCTAAATCCAGAGCGGAAATCCATGCCAGATATTGACACAGATTTCTGCATTGAAAGACGGGATGAGGTGATTAAATATGTCACCAATCTCTATGGTGAAGACCGAGTAGCCCAGATTATTACATTTAACCGCATGACCTCTAAAGCGGTATTAAAAGATGTAGCGAGAGTGTTAGGAATTGCCTACCAAGAATCGAATCGTATGGCTAAGATGATTCCAGTGGCGCGAGGTAAGCCAGCCAAACTCTCAGTCATGATTTCTGATCAGACACCAACACCAGAGTTTAAAGAAGCTTACGATCAAGATCCGGAAGTGCGTCGTTGGGTGGATATGGCGATTCGGATTGAAGGGACAAATAAAACCTTTGGTGTCCATGCTGCTGGTGTGGTTATTTCAGCAGACCCCTTAGATGAAATTGTGCCATTACAACTGAATAATGATGGTGCAGTGATCACCCAGTATTTTATGGAAGACCTGGAATCTCTGGGACTCCTGAAAATGGATTTTTTAGGACTAAAGAACTTAACCACTATTCAGAAAACCAAAGAGTTAGTTAAAAAGACTCAAAATATTGAACTCGATTTAGATGATATTCCCCTAGAGGAAATTAAATCTAGGAAAATTTTAGCCAAGGGTGAACAGAAGAAAAAACCCCCAGGTGTTCAAGAAACTTACGAGCTCCTAGAGAAAGGCCAGTTAGAAGGAGTATTCCAATTAGAATCTTCCGGAATGCGTCAGGTGGTGCGAGACCTGAAACCTGACAGTATTGAAGATATATCTTCAATTTTAGCTCTTTATCGCCCTGGTCCTCTGGATGCTGGTCTGATTCCTCAGTTTATTAATCGTAAACATGGTCGAGAAAAAGTAGAGTATCAACATCCTCTATTAGAGCCTATTTTAAGGGAGACTTATGGAATTCTATGTTTACCAAAAGGTACCTTAATTGATAAGCCCGATGGTTCTTATGTGCCCATTGAGGAAATTAAATCTGGCGACCTAGTATTAACCTCTGATCGTAAACGAGTTTGGCCAGCAAGGGTAGCCAAGCAATGGTGCAGTGGTGTCAAAGACATCCTGAAAATTACGTTATCTAGTGGTACAGTTATCTATTCCAGTAAAAACCATCGCTTTTTAACACCAGATGGAGATAAATTTGCCTATGAGCTGAAACCAGTAAACCCGGTTGTTAATAATGCTCATAGTTTGGGTTCTGAAGTTTATGAAAAATATCCCGGAGCGAGCAACAGTTTAGACCCGGTGGTGCGTTACGGGACGCGCTGTTCCAAAGCTGACTACGAGGCGGAAAATCAGGGCGAGCCCGTCCCTAACGCACCCTACGGAAGTCTACAGGCAACGCTACCCAGACCGAAAGAGTCACAGTACAAGACTTGGGATGTTCGGATAGTTTATGTTACCGCTGTAGAAGAGAGTGGGCAACAAGAGTGTTTTGATCTACAAATGGAGGAACAATCTTCCCCATACTTTCTGGCTCATGGCGTAGTAGTTCATAACTGCTTTCAGGAAAGCATCATGCGGATGGCCCAGGATTTGGCCGGTTATTCTCTAGGTCAAGCGGATTTACTGAGGCGATGTTTGAGTGGATCAACTGAGATAGTGGATCCAGCAACCGGTCGTTTAGTTTCTCTGAAGGAGATTGCTTCTAAATCTAGTTACTGGTTGGGACGAAAGGTTTTTTCCCTGGATTTAAAGACCCAAAAAATTACCCAACGACCAATTGTCGAAATTCATCCTAATGGGATTCGTGATGTTTGGGAGATTACTACCAAAACTAACCGCAACATTCGCGCAACGGATGATCATCTTTTCTACACCAGTCTAGGATGGAAGCCTCTGAAAGAGTTTACCATAGGAAGCCCGATCGGTTTAGCGAAAACATTACCAATTCCCTACAGTCGTGAACTGTCGAATAGTAAAGTTAAGGTAACTGCTGAGATCATTGGTGATGGAGATTTTTCTATAAAACCTCTAGCTTCTAGCTATCCAACTCTGAAAGGGGAAAATTTACCTAGGGCTTTTCAGAATCAAGCCTTGATGGGGATTACTGACTCAGATATTTTCTGGGATGAGATTGTTGAGCTGAAGTATCTTGGCCAAGAGGATGTTTTTGATTTAAGTATTGCTGAAACTCATAACTTTCTTGCCAATGACTTTATTGCTCACAATTGCATGGGTAAGAAGAAAGTGGCTGAGATGCAGAAGCATCGGGAGATTTTTATCGATGGTTCAACCAAAAATGGCGTGACTCAAGACATAGCTGAGGAGTTATTTGACCAAATGATTAAATTTGCCGAATATTGTCTCAGCTATGATACGGAGATTATCACAGTAGAGTATGGTCCAATAGCGATTGGTGAGATTGTCGAAAAAGGTATCCCATGTACTGTCTATAGCGTTGATAGTAATGGCTATGTCTATACCCAACCTATTGCTCAGTGGCATAACCGGGGAGAGCAAGAGGTGTTTGAATATACTCTAGAAGATGGCTCAGTGATTCGAGCTACAAAAGATCATAAGTTTATGACCATTGATGGTCAAATGCTGGGGATTGATGAGATATTTGAGGGAGGGTTGGAGTTGAAACAGTTAGCAGAATTGCCTTTAGGGTTAATTGAGCAAGCTAGTTAATTTTTATGTATTTTTGTTAAGTTAATAACCGCATAATAACGCTTTCAGATATTAAGAAATAATTCGCCAACAGCATCTTGACCTCAACCCAACCCGGATTTTGTATAATTTATGCATAAGAGGTTGTCTGAGAAGTCTCATTTGCTACATCCAAGCCCCCTAAATCCCCCAATTTTGGGGGACTTTTAGCAGCAAATATTCTTGTTCCCGCCATAATTGGGGGGCTAGGGCGTGTTTTCAAAGTTTTCGGCAAGATTATGATCCCCCCCAGCCCCCCTTAAAAAAGGGGGGAGCCATACTCAAAGTCCCCCTTTTTTAAGGGGGATTTAGGGGGATCTCCGAGTTTGAAGACACGCCCTAGGGGGGCAAAATTCAGTATAAAAAAACTTTTCAGATATCCTCTAAATGTCACAAACTAAACATTAAGAGATAAAAATGCTTAAATTAGTTAATAATGGATGGAATATCAATTTTTTTTTGATGGCTACATCCTTACTCACACTTTTATCTTCTCAACCTGCCTTTGCTAATCAGGCATGTTCTACTGTTGATTTTAATGGTTCGGCTGCCAAGCTTCGTTATAGGAATGTACAAGGTGATGCAAGTAGCAGGACAATTTCCCAATCTAATTCAGTTAGAGGTTGGAGTTATAAAGGTCGTCTAGCTAGTTACGTTATATTCAACGGTAGTAAATCAGTTGTCATTGTAGAGGAATTTAATCCAGACACAGGACAATTCGGTCGTAAACTAGCGACTATTAATATTTCAAATAGTGATAGCATTCGCGGATGGGATTGGGATGAGGAAAAAGGAATAGCCTCATTTTTATTAGTAAATAGCTCAGGTACTTTCGTAGCTGTAGAAAAGTTTGGTCTATCAGGATTCGGTTCTCGAATAGCAACAGTAAAACTTTCTAATAGCGCTTTAAGTAAATTGGGTTCTTCTTGGACATGGGATGGTACCTTGGCTGAATACACTTTAAATGGTAGAACTAAAGTCGAATATTTTGATGGTGATTCTTGGGGTTCTCAACTTCCTAACAAGAGCTCATTTGTTGGGAATAATATAGTTGGAAGAAGTTGTTACTAAGAATGTAAACATTCAGCTTATGCGCAATGCGCATTGGCGCACGCTACGCGAACGGCGCACCCTAGGCGAAAGGGAACAGCCTGCATAGGTAAGCATTCGTTTAATCTCTATTACAGAAAGCTGATGGCTGATAGCTGAATGCTTAGATAACTACTAACTATTAATACTTAAAATCACATCGTTACCGCCACCACCGAGAATATCATCACCATCTCTCTCATCTAAGTAGTCGGACAAAAGTAAAATTAACTGTTGAAATAGGGAGCAGGGAGCAGGGAGCAGGGAGCAGGGAGCAGACGGACTTTTGGCAACTTTACACAAGTTAATACAGCGATGCAGAGGTGCGACCCGTGGCGAATTTAATTACGGGTCAAACGCACCATTACGGTCTTGGGGAGGCAGCGCGGTCTTGGGGAGGCAGCGCGGTCTTGGGGGTTTCCCCCATGAGCGACTGCCGTGGTCTCCCCCATGAGCGACTGCCGTGGTTTCCCCCACTCGCGCTTTGCATCAAGAAGTGAGGTTGATTTTTGTCCAGGTACTTAGCTAATTCTGATCTTCTGTTGTAGAGGAAGAAGAAATTCCAGTGGCGATAATATTAGCGTTGATAGTAATAGCTAATTGTCCGTAAAGACTATCATTGCCACTACCACCAATTAGTCTATCATCTCCACGTCCACCTGCGATCGCATCATTACCTGCATTGCCGTTAAGCAAATCGTTGCCATTTTTGCCATCAATTAGATCATTACCATCCCCACTGTTGAGGGTATCGTTACCATCCCCACCGGTCAGAGTATCAGTAACGGTTGAGGGAATGGAGAAAGGGGAAAAAGACGATTAGAAATCTATAGAAAAATCTCTAGAAAATAAAAAAAGTACTCTCTGGGGTAGCATACTCCGGTAAAATGAAAATTCTAATACCAAAACTGAAGAATTGTAAAGTAATATTAAGTAAAAGCATACATCTATTGAGTGTTTTTTCCTCTATGACCACCCAGTTTTTTGCTTCCCAGTGTGTGGAAATGACTGTGCCACAGGAATCTGTGCCAATTCAGCACTACTTGCGTCAGCCGGAACGGATAGTGTATGCGATCGCAGACCTGAATCGCATCCAACAAGTGACTCAGAAGCGCTTTCGCCTGAAAATGAATCCATTACACTTTATGTCCTTGACATTTCAGCCCACGGTAGACCTAGAAGTGTGGGCGGAATCTGACGCTACCGTTCATCTGAGGTCTGTCGGTTGTAAAATTCTGGGATTGGACTATATCAATCAACGCTTTGCACTGCAATTAACCGGCAAACTGCATCCTTGGGAAGATCAAGGAGTGACTAAGCTCACCGGCAGAGCCGATTTAACTGTCAAGGTTGATGTACCGTTACCTTTTTCCCTTACTCCCAAGCCAATCTTAGAAACCACTGGCAATGGTTTGCTCAAAAGCGTTTTGGTCAGGATTAAGCAAACATTGATGCACCAGCTGTTGTTGGATTATCGTCAATGGGCTCGCAATGGCACCCAGACAAATATTTATAGTCAGCAGCAACCACCAGGAGCTCCCGCCACCTAATCTAGCCATCGGTGTGGCAGATGGGGAGATGGAGAGATGGGGAGATGGAGAGATGGAGAGATGGGGAGATGGGGAGA
>NZ_JAAHGN010000358.1:0-6778 GCF_010672485.1 Moorena sp. SIO2C4
TAAGACCAACCAATGGCAAAGTGAGGCGACGTTTCGGGGCCACCCCAAATGTCTTTGCACTTCAAGTTATCTTCCATCGTCAAGGGAGCGCCGCCCAAGTTCGCAATTTCATTACAGGTGCCTGGAATACCCCCTTCTGCACTGGCGCCATTATCACCAACGATGTAGATAATTAGGGTGTTATCTTTTTCACCCAATTCATCAATGGCATCGATCACCCGACCGACTTCCTCATCTGTATATTCCAAGAAGCCCGCATAGGTTTGCATTTGCAAGGCAAGCAAGTCCCTGGCTCCTTCAAGATCGAACTGAGGGTCATCCCAAGCAGGAATTGCTGCGGGTCGCTCCGTACATTTGGCATCGGCAGGAATCACACCTTGTGCTTTCTGATTCGCACAGATGGCGGCCTGTTCCACATCCCAGCCATCAACAAACATACCATTAGGCGATCCTGCTGCAATGGCATGTTCTCCCCCAGCTTTGTACTTATCAACATAAGAGGCTGGAGGCTGGTGGGGAGCATGGGTCGCTCCGGGGGAGAAATAGAGAAAGAAGGGGGTGTCTGGAGACAAAGAGCGATTATAGCGCAGCCAGCTAATGGCCTGATCGGCTAGATCGTGGTTCAGGTTGTAACCCTCTTCAGGAGAGGCGGGTTGATTGATGGGATTGCGGTTTTCATACAAGGTGGGATACCACTGATCCGTTTCGCCCCCAATAAAGCCGTAGAAATAGTCGAAACCGAGATCGTTAGGCCAGCGCGTGAAGGGACCAAACCAGCATGTTTGGTTATCGGGGACGTTATGGTTTTTACCAAACCAACTCGTGCTATAGCCGTGAGCCTGCAAAATTTGGGCAACCGTTGCCGTGCTCTGAGGAATGAGTCCGGTATAACCTGGAAACCCCGTTGCCATTTCTTGAATGCTACCAGAGGCTGCAGAATGGGAGTTGCGACCGGTTAACAAGGCAGCGCGGGTGGGAGAACAGAGGGAGGTGGTATGGAAGCGGTTGTAGCTCAAGCCATTCTCTACCAATTTGTCGAGGGTAGGGGTGACAATCGGCCCTCCAAAGGCTTCTGATGCGCCAAAGCCGACATCATCTAGTAGCACCAGCAGGATGTTAGGTGCGCCTTCAGGGGGTTGAGGGCTCATGAGAATAGCATCATCTGCCTCTGATTGGTCGTAGGTTTCTTCGATCTGGCCGTTAAAGGTAGGGTCTGGGAGGGGTAGGTCTTGGGCCAACCCAGGGGGGACGGCGATACTCAAAAAGAGAGCGATCGCGTCTGAAGAAACAAGGCGACCGGGCTCCAAGGCATTTTTACCACAAAGGCACAAAGTACACGAAGGGAAGAGGCGATCGCTTGCTCTTAGAAATATGAGTGTTGGTTGTGGTTATGGTTATTTTTTGCTAAGTAGGTCGTGCAAAAAAAAAGGATGTATGTTACAAATTATAAAGTGTTGCCGAAGAAAGGAGTCAGAGGTATGGGAGCCAGACTGAGAGTGTTTCTCACCCAAGAAGAAGAAAGAACGCTCTGGGAATTGAGGAGGGCTACCACCGTAAGTCAACGAGTCAAAGATTGGCCGTAGGCCACGCTACGCGATCGAGCAGAAGCAGTTCGTTTAAGTCATCAAGGCGCTTTATGTCGAACAGATCGCCACTCACCTGCACTCGACAGCTAAAACGGTTAGGAAGACACTAAACGCCTGGAAAACAAAAGGTAGGGCATGACTATGGGAGGCATCAGGACGAGGGCGACAAAGAAGATGGAGCGAAGGGGACATCGAATACCTAGAAGACTGTCTAAGAATTGACCCGAGAACCTACAACAGCGTTCAACTCGCCGAAAAACTCTGTCGGGAACGACAAGTTGACCTCAGTCCTGAGTATCTACGTCAGATCCTCAAAAAAAGGGGGTGATTTGGAAGCGGACGCGAGTGAGTCATCAAAAACGGCAAGATCCACAGAAGCGGTGGCTCACGCAAAACGACCTGGAAATCCTTGAACTGGCGGCTGCTGCTGGAGAGATTGACTTGCTTTACGCCGACGAATCGGGATGCTGTTTGTGGAGTGCCGCCAGCTACAGCTATTACTTTAAAGGAGAGCAGAAGCGGCAAGAACAGACGAAAAAACGGGGGAAACGATTGAGCCTTTTGGGTCTGTGGCAACCGTTGGTGACATTTGTGTGCAGTTTGGTGTTGGGGAGGCAGGATAGCGAAGACTTCATCTTGCCTGATGCACGAACAAGCCCAAGTGGCTGGTGCAATTTACCAACGCACCGGTCGAATCCGTGTGATCACCCTCGTGCTTCGGCTCGATTCATACAAGTAAAGCTGTGAAAGAGAAACTTCCCCAATGGGAAGCGATGGGACTTTACTTATTCTTTTTGCCACCTTACTGTTCCGTTCCGGAACCCCATTGAGTTGGAGTGGGAGCATCGCGGATCGCGATCAATTGGTCGGTCAGATGTTTGAATCGGAGTCGGAATTAGCGTACCACGTGACTGTAGGACTTGAGGCTCGAGGAGAGCGCAACGGACATCAGGTTGATTATGTCAACCTGCGAGGTGTGAAATAATCCTTTACAAACATCTCTTTTTTTCTCTGGGACTACTTATTATATTTCAGTAATAGGATAGGTGTACGCCTGTAATGTATGATAGAAACTTTAGGGGGGTATTGCATACGCCCATTGCTTGAGTCGAAGCCGTGACCGGTGGGCCAGGGATCAAAAGGCCCCATGGCAATACTGCTCGGATAAGCCCGAATCCCCACTCGTGCTCTTCTACTAATTTTTTGGAGATTTCAATGAAAAGACTGTTAATTACTCTACTGGTCACTCTTGTGACTAGCTTTTGCTTGTTTGCCAATGAGGCCGCACTGGCAATATGTAGTTGCACTAATATGGCGGTGGCATTTGGGGGAACTGGGGTTAATATTTGCTCTAACAACACGTTGAATTTTAGCGAATGTACTCGGTCTAATGGCGGAACTGGAACAGCTTGTCCAAGTAATACATACGTCTATAACTGCCCAACAGGCGCAAATACGTTCGACCCTTTATCACAAGGCACTGGTTTTAAGGTTGCTGCCACCTATGCTCCTGGAAGTACGGCTTCAGACTGCATCCCTGGCCAGATCCTACAGGAGACAATTACCAGCAATATGCCGATTACCTACCCAAAGATTAATCCGACGACATTGACTGGCAATCAGACCATAGGGGGGCTTGATCTACGAATCAATAACAATGCCAGTCAATCATACCCGCGTGTTGGTCAGATCTACCAGGGGACGACAAGGCAGTTTTTCGGTGGTGACAACTATGAAGGAGGTGCAACAACTGTGATTTCTAGCCAGTCAAACACGGGTTCAGAGTGGTGGGATAATCCTGACCAAACCAAGGATAATCAGACAGAAAATGCAACTTGGAGATTTCGTTTCATTTCTTTCGTCCGTGGGAGTGCTGGACAGCAAAATTGTTCCTGTGCCACTGACATTGCAGTGGATTGGGGCAGCAATGTCAACCCAGTGACCGGGATACAGCGGGGCACGAGCGGCAATGAGAACTGTCGGTGACCCCAAAACCCGAACCATATGTTTCCCTCCCATCCTCATAATTTGCTGGTTGCGATCGCATAACGGGCGATCGCCCGTTATGCGATCGTCCTTTGCAAGAAGGCATTGGCAAAGCATCGTGTGGCTTATGGGCATAATCTAGCAGTTCTGGCGTTCAAGTAATGAATAGCTAGACTTCAAATTCACCAAAATACTTTCTGATCTCAGTTCAAGCAAGTAATAACGTGCCCAAGGAGGCAAGATGAAACGTTTACTTTCTAGTATTGTCACTACAATGCTGGCCATAGCTATTGTTTTTAATTTCCATGTCGGTGCTGCTATGGCTGTTGGAAGTGGCCTAGTGTATGACAAAAATGATTCGAAGTTGGCCGCAACTGCTGTTAAAGCGTCTGATAGCCAGGGGATAAACTCAGTAGCGGAAGCCGCTCAAGCCGCCGTGGCATTGGCATCAAAGCCTGGAGTAGGGTCTCTTAATCCTCTCATCCTGGCTGGTCATGGAAGTCCTGGACTCATTGGATTAGGTAGTGGCACTTCATCCGTATACCAGAAGGGAAAAGATCTCCAGAATGGAAAGCTGGGTGATGTGAGGTCTGAGCTAGCCACAATGAAAAGTTCTCTGGATGCAGATGGCTATGTAATCCTTTCCGGGTGTGAGACCGGACAGGGTGCGGCAGGTCTCAGTTTAGTCAAAGAGTTGTCTACCGAATTTAGCTCTGCTAATGCCATGGTATTTGCCAATACAAAATGTATTGGTTTAAGTGCTAACTATGGAACAGGGAGTTCAGTTTGTTCTGTTGAAGGGAATACATTGTGGCAGCAAAGTTCTGTGATCGCAGCTAAGAAGGGCAATCAGGTTACAGTTGATAGAACTTTGATGAAAACCCTGACTCCAAAACTATGTGTGCCTAAGAAGTAGTGGTGTGGTCTCAGAGTTCAATGCAGCTGATGGGCAGGCGATCGCTTTGGCTTGCCCGAAAGATTTTGGCCCATCGCTGACCTGAATTGTTCCTCACTGAAGTTCGATTTGAGACTGTTGGAGCTTAGTGGTGCAGAAAACTTTTTAGGTCAATTGCACTATATCTTCACGAGTCAGGAGAGGTTTGCTAAACAGGGAATAGATGAGATGCTTGAAGTCTTCCACAACCCCAAAGCACCTCTATGTCTACTCCCCTTCTTCACCTATCTCGCCTTCTACTATTGCCAATTCCTCAGACCCTTCAGCCCATGCTAGTCGCGTTGGATCATTCAAGATGTCAGGATTTCTCCAACGTTCCCGAAAGGAAGTGTAATCGTCTGATGATGTAAGTGGGCCATAATAGTGATCGAATCCGACGTTTTATCGATATTATGGCAGTAGTGTGAAAGGTATTATAGGCAATCCCTACCAGTAGGATGTTGGGTGCATCTTCAGGGGTCTGAGGTCCAAGGAGGGTATTGTAATCTGCCTCTGATTTGTCGTAAGTTTCTTCGATGGTGCCGTTAAACTCGGGGTCTGGAAGGGGCAGATCTTCGGTTAACCCGGGGGAGACGGCGATACTCAACAAGAGAGGGAGAGCGATCGCGATCGCCACTACTCCTTTCAAAATTCGGTTTAAAAAACCGTTACAAAACATCAATAATAAAGTCTCACAAAAACAAATGTAAAATCTCGGGTTGTTGTCCGGAGATTTCAAGATCAGTTTAGGGGTAAGCTATCTCTGGAAATAGACAAAAATTCCCACTTTTTAAGCTATAGAAATTAAAAAACCAGTTTTTTAAAATCATAAATACCACTTATAATAAGATTTATTGTTTTGTTTTGGCAGAATGCCGTACAAAGGAGTGTGTTGATGGATGTCAGCGATCGCAAGATTGTCTCCAAATCCTTTACAGATTTGGATGGTTTCAAAGAGTTTTTTGACTATCAAGGGAAGGAAATAATACAACTCACTCCCGGCTCTCTTCAGGCCGAGTTTTTATCAATTCAGATGAGTGATTTCCATTTTGTGTACAATCAAGCAAACCAAGGCGTTCAATTTTCAGGTGATGGCACAAAAGAATATATATCTTTTGCGATACTTTGGTCTGAGAAGGAAAAGGAATATTACTCTTTTCGTCACGGTGTAACCGTGACACAGATTGTCATCCCCGTTCAAACTTTTAATACTTATGCCGATCGCCTCCAACCCCACGATTTAGGCGATCGCTTCCGGAGTAAAAATCATGTCAATTTGCTACCCACTGGAATGCGAGAAATTAAAGATTACTTGAAACAATTGATTTGGTTAGCAGTATATCAACCGACTTGGTTATATCAACCTCATATCGAACAACTCGTTATCGATGATTTCCTGCCTTTGTTAATCGGTCAAATTCCCATTAAACGAAATGCCAAGGCGTTTCTCAAACCTTCGCGGCGATCGCAGCTTATTGTCCGCGCCGAACAACATATGTTAGCCAATATGGGAAAACCTTTGACTTTAAAACAGCTTGCTGAAGATTTAGAATCGAGCAGTTCTGCCTTATCTTATGGTTTTCGGGACTTATTTGGCTTAAGTCCCATGCGCTATCTCAAGGTACGACGACTTAATGCAGTGCGAGAACGCTTGAAGGAAAGCGAACCAGAACGTTGTACCATAGCCATCCTTGCTAGTGAATTTGGGTTCTACAGTCCTTGTCATTTTACTAGAGATTACAAAGCTATGTTTGGGGAGTTACCTTCAGAGACATTGCGAAACACTGCAAAAGTTAGCTTGGGTATCGATTGATAAATACAGCGGTTTGCAATTCAGTCAGGTACAAATTCTTGGGTTTTAGGGAGCAGGGAGCAGGGAACAAAAAACAGGGAATATATAATTTTGCGCATTCTAAATTATTAAAATACAAAAATTGTGTAAACCACCCAAGTAAAAACCACTATATTAATCAACATATTAGAGAAATTACTGAAGTCTATAGGCTTAACTTTAACTAAAATAACGATAAACAGGACTAACGGGATAAACACCGAAAAATTGACTATAGCAATCCGTTTAGGAATTGTGAAAATTTTTCTGATCTACTCCCAACTCCCGACTCCCGACTCCCGACTCCCGACTCCCGACTCCCGATTCCCGATTCCCTGCTCCCTGCTCCCTGCTCCCTGCTCCCTGCTCCCTTTCCTATACTTTGAAGGATGAAACTACAAACAAGACTGGAATTAGTCATACTAGTCATTTTCTTATGCG
>NZ_JAAHGN010000359.1:0-6749 GCF_010672485.1 Moorena sp. SIO2C4
TAAGAGTTATCAAGTACTTACCCAAGCAATGTGGTTAAGATTTCTCAGGCAGTTAAAGCATTGGGTAGTCACGGAGTTCTACAAATCGTATTCTACGATGAGGGAATTGGCACAGAAGACTCTCTGAAGAGCAAGCTTTTCGGTGGCGCTTTTGGCAGAGGGATTGATACCAATATCCAGGATGCTTATCGCTTTCTTTGCCTGAACTACATCCCTGGTGACGAAATCTACCTATTCGGTTTCAGCCGTGGGGCTTATACAGTGCGCAGTCTAGCTGGAATGATTTATAAATCAGGCTTGCTATCCCGCTCCGAGATCCGTAAAGCTCCGGAAGCCTACGAAATGTACCGCTCTCGGGATATCAAGCCCAATCACCAACAAATGGTAGAATTCCGCAAAAAATACGGAGAAAGTGTCCCCATTACCTTGCTTGGCTGCTGGGACACGGTTGGTTCCCTTGGTATCCCTAATTTATCCCCCTTTTTGTGGTTTGACAAAAGGTTTAACAAGAGGTACAGATTCCACGATACCTCTTTGAGTCCGATTATTGAGCATGGGTTGCACGCTGTATCCATTGATGAGCAGCGCAAAGTCTTTGACGTGACGCCAATGGACAAAAGCCACCTTTCCCAGACCCAGGTTGTTCGTGAAGTATGGTTTCCAGGGGTTCACGGCTCCGTCGGTGGTGGCTCCCAGGAGCAGAGCGGCTTGTCCGACGGCGCACTGCAGTGGATGATGGACTCAATCGGCAAGATCGGTCTTGGTCTTGAGTTTGACCCAAGGGCAATTCCTACTGGTATCAACCTTGATTATGATATTGATTTCAACAATGCTCTGGGTCTATTCAAGTTCACAGGGCGCAAGCTACGGGAGATTTCGGATAACTTTGATGACCTTCACCAGAGTGTAATAGAACGCTGGATGAAGCGGCCTGATTATCGACCGAGGAATCTGGCTGACAAGCACGGCCCCAGACTAAATCAACTATTACAACTTAAGCAACAGAAGTAAAATAATGATGTCAATTTTGGTTTACTAGTCAACAGCTAATAATTAGTAATTTGTTATTTGAATAAAATTGTGAAGTATGAAGTATGAAGTGTGAAGTGTGAAGTGTGACAACTAAACTTTTAGTTTTTAATTTTAGATTTATCAACAAAAACTTGTTTGGAAACGCGAATGAGTTTATAGGGACCAAGACTAGCTAAGGTAGTATATTGCTCAGGTTTTAGCTTGGCTTTCTTTAGCCTTTTCTTCCTAGCTAACATCAAAACGGAGGGAGGTGAAGGCTGAGTCACTGCTATTTCTTTCATGTAATTTCGTGCTTTTTTACCTTTGCTCATGTAGGTGACGGGTTGCTGGGTGTAAAAAACCACACTGGGTTTTTTGAAACCAATCATAATCAATTCTTCTGACGATTGCTTTTCTTGAACAGCAATGGCAGATAATTGCCGTAGGGGTAATTGACGCACTTGATCCACTAACAAGAAAGTAGGGGTCAACACGAAAATAAGAAAGGCTAAAAATCCCACTAGGTTGACTATCCATAGCCCAAACAACCAACGTCGCCAGAGCAACAGTGCTGCTACAATAGCAGTTATACTCCAAATAATACCTCCCCTCACCATTAAGCCGGATTCTTGCAACTGCTCCGGTAAGTCTGGTGCTGCTGGTCCACTACCGATATATTCGGGAGCCAAAAAAATGGCAGTGGCAAGGGCAATTAACAACAAGAGGTTAAATAGGCTACTGAGTAGCATGGATCGGGAAAGGGGCACACGGGCAGACCAGGAAAGGGTACTAGTATGGGTGAGTTGGTCACTCCACAATAAAGCCAAAAGAATGGCGGCAGCTGGAATTAGGGGTAGCACATAGCTGGGTAGTTTAGTGGCAGCAATGGTAAAAAAGCCGAAAATCCCTACAAACCAGAACAGAGCAAATAAACCCAAATGAGTAGAACGGGGTGAGTTACTCCACCGCACCCGCCGCCAAAATTTTAGTCGTGCGATCGCAAACGGCAAGTAGCTCGACCAAGGGGCAAAAGCTACTAGTACTACTGGAAAATAAAAATACCAAGGCCCAGCGTGGCGGTTAACGGTGCGAGTAAAGCGTTGAATATTGTGATATCCAAAAAACGAGTCGATATAGGCTTGCCCATTGGCTAGGGTTACTAATAGATACCAAGGTAGTGTCAGAGCCAAAATAATCACAATGCCTCTAAATAAGCACATTTCCTGCAATACTTCCCTGCCATTGCCCAGGTAAAGCAGAAAACCACCAATAATTAGTGTGGGTAGAACGATACCGACTGGTCCTTTGGTAAGGATAGCTAGAGCAATGAGCACATAACAGGCTAGGTACCAACGGCAAGGGTATTTGTGAGGGGGTGAGGGGCTTTTAGCAACAGTTTTTTCGCTGCTTCCGAGCTCCTGTGCTCCTGTGTTCCTATGGTTTCGATGGGCATACCCTAGAAAAAAACTTAGTAATGCACCCCCGACACAGGCGCTGAGTAGCATATCTGATACACCGGTTCTTGCCCAGATAATGGTTTGAAGATTCACTGCCATCAGGGTTGAACCAATCCAGGCACAGATCCACAACTGGCGCTGGCGATAGGAAGAGTTGATTTTGCTATCCCTGTGCTGACTTGACTCTACATCAGGGGTAAAGGCAGCAGGACGGGAAATCCCATAATATCGTAGGGTGTAAAAGGCTAATCCAGTTAATGCGATCGCACTCAAGGCTGACGGCAGTCTTACTGCCCATTCATTCACCCCAATCAACCGGTAACCAATTGCCATCAACCAGTAGATTAGGGGGGGTTTATCAAAGCGAGTCTCACCATTGAAATAAGGGGTAATCCAGTCACCTGTCACCGTCATCTGGCGAGCGGCCTCAGCAAACAAGGGTTCAGTTTCATCTACTAAACCGATGTTGCCCAAATTCCACAAAAAAGCTAGCCAGCTGATCAGGAGTAACCACAGAATAGAAAGTGTCCAGATGGTGGTGGGATGCTGTTGCCAAGATTGCCACCAATTTTTAAACCTATTAGCTAATGTAAACTTCATCAATGGGCTAGGGTGTGATTGAGGTCTAGCAGGCTATCATTATTCCAAAAACGGATAGCATGGTCTACACGTGTGTTATTCTTATTTCAACGAGTGTAGTAGATGCAGAATACCCGTCTTAATAATTTAGTTGATTTTTTATGGACGCGGCTGGGGCTATGGTTTGCTAATCCCTGGCGACGCCTGTCGATGGTCCTGATTAGCTTTCTGTTTGGCTTCTTGGTAGGACAAGCCCTGTGTACTACAGCAGGAACTGGCCAGGAATGGATACTATCTGGGATGTTGATTGTTTTTACAGAAGCAGTTAACCGGTTGATTTATAGCGGTAAATTTCCAAAAGGCCAATTAAATCAAACCGTTGACCGGGTTTCATGGTTGGCAGATGTAGTCAATGCTTTTAAAATTGGTCTGGTATACAGTATGTATTTAGAAGCCTTCAAGCTTGGCTCTTAAAATAGTAATCAGTTACTAATGAGTTAGTAATCACTGCTGAGTAATTACTGCTGAATCCTAACAAGGGAGACGTCTGATGCAACTACTGACCGAGAAACGATAAATGACAAGTGACACCAAGAGCGTTGGTCAAATTCTCGAGCAGTGGGTATCAGGAAAAACACCCAATCCCCTTGAATCTCAGCAACTCTTGGCTGAGGAACTGGCTGATCACCTAAAGGCAAAGGCGTTTGGCATCACAGAGGATAATGGTGAACAGGTAATCCAAGCGCGATCGCATTTGTTTGAGATAGTCTACCCAGATATTCTCCGTCTACCGTATTTTGAAACTACTCCTGAAACACAGCAAAAGACTCTCTTATGCCTCTGGAACCTCTGGCTTCCTTTAGCCATGGAGTTGGTATCCTGTCGTAAACAGCTGGGACGTCCTTTGATTCAGGGCATATTAGGAGGGCAGGGCACCGGGAAAACCACTCTAGCGGCAGTCTTAAGTGTGATTCTCCACAAATTAGGCGATGGACTTCGTCCCGCTTTCAGCGAACGCACTCTCAGCCTGTCTATCGATGACCTCTACAAAACCTACAAGGAGCGACAACAGCTTCAAGAACAAGACCGCAGGCTGATCTGGCGTGGTCCCCCTGGAACTCATGATGTTGAGCTGGGTTTACAGCTATTAGACCAATTACGATCCCCTTCCCCTACGCCACAAATCCTCGTGCCTCGGTTTGATAAATCAGCTTTTGGGGGGGCTGGAGACCGAATCACTCCAGAGGTGGTCGAAAGTATTGATATTGTATTGTTTGAAGGGTGGTTTGTTGGGGTTCGACCCATTGAGCCAGAAGCGTTTGATGGCTCTGTTCCAGAACCGATTCATACCTTGGAAGACCGAGAGTTTGCTCGGGATATGAATCAGCAACTGAGGCTTTATGTACCCCTGTGGGAACGATTAGACCGATTGATGGTACTCTACCCTACTGACTACCGCCTCAGTCAGCAATGGCGACTACAGGCAGAGAAACAGATGATTGCTCAGGGTAAGTCAGGGATGGAAGATTCACAAATTAGAGATTTTGTCAACTATTTTTGGAAAGCTCTCCATCCAGAATTATTTATTACACCCCTGACTCGAAACCCAAATCTAGTAGACTTGGTGGTTGAAATTAATCCTGACCACACACCTGGTGTGATTTATTCACCAGGGGATGCTGATTAGGATAAAATCAACGTAAGCATATGCGCGTAGCGCACGCTGCTTGAGGTGCTATCAGCCCTTAGGCGTCAGCTAATCAACGGGAGGTAGTAAACAAGCACCGGGATTGCTGGTACGGCTGGTTGAAAATCCCTGCTCGTTTGACTGATCTGACCCCATGCACTTCTCGTGCCAGAGTAATATAGAGGCAATAGTCAACATCGCTTGATAATTGATGGCATATTTCTCATAACGAGTTGCGATTCGTCGATTTTGCTTGAGGCGATTAATAAGTCGTTCGACTCGATTTCGTTCTCGTTTGCAGACCCCGATTGAAGCGTTCTCGTTTTTTCTCATTGCTTTTCGGGGGGAATAATAGGGGTTGCTCCCTGAAAACGCAGTTTTTCTCTAATTGCTTGACTACTGTAAGCTTTATCACCTAAAAAGTAGCGAAATCGACTTTTTGGTCTTCGAAGTCCAATTCCTTTGACTTTTCCTCCAGTCAGTAAGTCATCAAAAGCAATGGTGTCATGACTACAAGCTGATGTTAGGACAAAAACCATTGGTTTTCCAAACCCTTCAGCTCGCTTTGTGGACTTTTGTAGAGAAACCTCCAAGTGCTACGCCGCTTAGCTTGGTTTTGTTGCCCTCTTTTGCGACCGCCGCATGTGGATGTGCTCTGACTACGGTACTGTCGGCAAAATGGACTTCCCAATCAATCAGCCCAACGGCTACAGCTTTTTGTTGAAGACCTGCCCAAATTTGATCCCAAATACCAGGTTTTCGCCATCGGTAGAACCGACTGGAGACTGTACTGTGAATTCCGTAATCCGGAGGTAAATCTCTCCAGGGTGCGCCTGTTCTCAAGATCGGTGATAATCCCATTAATGATGGAACGATTGTCATGTGCTGGTTTTCCAGTCCGGAGACGAAACCTTAGATAGGGTCGCCTTTATGGGCGACAGGCTATGGGTAAAAGGGTTAAAACTTATTGATTAAGGCGACCCTATCTTACGGTAACTTCGTTCCCAAGCTTTTTGAGGTGGTAATAAGGGCGCTTTGCTTTTCCCACTGTTCGTCGGTTAACTCGCCTCTGTTAGCAATCTCCATTCGTTTTTGTGCTACTTCCGTGCGTCTTTTTACCAAAAATTTTGGGTAATCGCGCCCCGTCCTTATAGGAGACGCGCGCCTCAGAGTTAAGAAGCATTTATTGGGAGCAGGCTATGAGCAAAAGGGTTAAAACTTATTAATTAAGGCTTCTTAACTCTTACGGTAACTTCTAGAGACGGCTTTCTTTTTGGGAGCATCCCAATTTGGCACGTTAGCTCTTTTTAGGGGGCTGAAACCCTTGAAATATCGTTGCTTTGGGTAATATTGTTTCCAAAATGGGATGCTCCCTTCTTTTTCAGCTAAAACTTGACAGTTTTCACAGAGCGTGTTATAATAAAAACCCTTACAATAAACTAAAAAGCTAGATAAATACTATCTAAAAATAAGTAGATAACGTAAAAAATATGTATGAGATACGTATTGCGTAATTTGGTCTAACGACTACAACGTCTATGAAAAACTTAGATAAAAAAGTATCTGTCTATTCATCTAAAAAAGGTACGGTGGGGCACACCGAAACCATTATCTAGGATCTAAACGCTTGGGGAGATTTGTCCTCTACTTTTTCTGACTCCGGTTTGAAAGAGCCACGACGAGTCATAGAGCCAAGAATCCCCGCTCATAAGCGGGCGGGGAGTGTCAAGAAAAGAGAAATTTAGTATAATTGCTGGGGGATTGAGTGAAGCTCGTCAAGGCTTTAAAGCTTTACCAGGGGTGAAGCAGAAAATTGAGCAAATTGCTAAAAGCTTGAACCCAGACTCAGTCATGCTCAATCAAGAATTCACTAGCGAGAGAGTGTCTAAGAGGATATCTCCCAAGTTTTTTGATACTGAATTTTGCCCCCCTGACCCCCCAAGCGAGCAATCCCTCGCTTGGGGGGAACAAGAGTCAATTTGCTTCTAAAAGTCCCCCAGAATTGGGGGACCAAC
>NZ_JAAHGN010000036.1:0-19073 GCF_010672485.1 Moorena sp. SIO2C4
TTAATAAAGTACACAATATTTTTTCCCTACTCCCGTCTTGATGCAGTCGCTCATGGGGGAAACCACGGCAGTCGCTCATGGGGGAGACCCCCAAGACCGCGCTGCCTCCCCAAGACCGCGCTGCATCGCTACTCCCTACTCCCTATTCCCTACTCCCTACTCCCTAAAATCAAGTACAAAAGTTACTCACCTTTTTGATAACTTCTATAACTAACACTCCCATCAAACCTCCTTATCAAAAACATGAATATTGCCGTAGTAGGTCTGAGCCATAAGACAGCACCGGTTGAAGTCAGAGAAAAACTGAGCATTCCAGAAGCCCAGTTAGAGACTGTGATGCCCCACTTATGTAGCTATCCTCATATTGAAGAGGTAGCGATACTGAGTACTTGTAATCGGTTGGAAGTTTATATAGTCACCACCGAAACTGATGCAGGAATTCGAGAATTGTGCCAGTTTCTGACAGAAAAAGCTGGCATTCCTCTAGCCAAGTTGCGCCCCCACCTATTTATTCTGTTGTATCATGATGCAGTCATGCACTTAATGCGGGTTGCTGGAGGTCTAGATAGCCTAGTCTTAGGAGAAGGGCAGATTCTAGCTCAGGTCAAAACCACCCATAAACTTGGTCAGCAACACAAGGGAATCGGACGTCTACTTAATAAACTGTTTAAACAAGCAATTACTGCCGGTAAGCGAGTTCGCACGGAAACCAGTATTGGCACTGGGGCGGTCTCCATTAGCTCAGCAGCGGTAGAGTTAGCTCAGCAGAAGGTAGAAACCCTTTATGGCACCTCTTTGACGCCCTATAAAATAGCAATTATCGGTGCTGGCAAGATGTCGCGCTTGCTGGTTAAACATTTGCTGGCCAAAGGTGCCGTAGATATCTCAATTCTGAATCGTTCCACCAAACGGGCTGAAGAGTTAGCCAAAGCATTTCCCAAAGCGGATCTACAACTGCATTCCTTGTCAGATATGATGACAGTGGTTGCTCAGTCAGATATCGTATTTACTAGCACCGGTGCTACGGAACCACTGCTGACTCGGTCTAATTTAGAAGGAGTGTTGCAGACAAGCCATTCCTTAATGATAATTGATATTTCTGTGCCTCGTAATGTGGCAGCTGATGTTGATGAGCTAGAGACTGTCCACTCATTCAACGTGGATGATTTAAAAGCAGTGGTAGCACAGAATCAGGAAAGCCGTCGTAAGATGGCCATGGAAGCACAAGAACTCTTGGAAGAAGAAGTGGCAGCCTTTGACATCTGGTGGCGTTCCCTCGAAACCGTTTCTACCATTAGTAGCTTGCGCAGCAAGGTCGAAACAATTCGTGAGCAAGAGCTAGAGAAAGCCCTATCCCGTCTCGGGTCAGAATTTGCCGAAAAACATCAAGAAGTGATCGAAGCCCTAACCAGAGGGATTGTTAACAAAATCCTTCATGACCCGATGGTGCAATTACGAGCACAGCAAGATATTGAAACTCGACGGCTGGCCATGGAATCGTTACAAATGCTATTCAATCTAGATACTGGCGAGCAATTTAGCAGTTAGCAAAAACTTGTAGGGTGGGCAAAAACAGTTTGGTTCAAATGTTTATTATAGTACACAGAACTTTGCCCACCCTACTTGAATTGGTATTTTGTGGAGACCTATCAGCGATCAGCTATCAGCTAAGCGAACGGCTAAAAGCCTGTGGTGACGCTACACCGAACAGTTTATGCCCATAGCGCATGCCACTTGAAAAATAAGCTGACGGCTGACGGCTGACAGCTGAATACTTAGTTTTTGATAGACCACGCTATGCTGGTAATGACCAAAAACTAAAGACCAATGACCAAACTATTGCGCTGGGTTACTGGGCTACTGGGTGTATGGATAGCTTGGAATTTGCTATCTCACCTGGTAGCAGCAATTTTATGGTTCACGGAAGTGGATTATCTATCGGCTTTCTTGCTGCGTTTGCAGACCCAGCTGAGTTTGTGGGTAATTGTATTTATCATATCATTGGGGTTTTTGCTCACCAATTTATGGTTAGCCAACCATTTCAAGCATCCAGAAAACTTAGCAGATCTCGAGATTACCTGGCTAAAAGGGTTCAAGACTCTTGACTCTTCATCCTTAACCCTTAACCAAACACGGTTAAACTCACCCTCCCCAATAGTGAGATCGGGAGTGAGACCAAGAGGAAAATTTTCTAAAAAACGCCCAGCCTTCAGATTGCGATCGCTTTTGCCATTTGCCCTAGCACTCAGTTTATTAGTTGGGGTGGTGCTGTTGTACTACGGAAAAATGGCCTTTTCTGTTTGGCATTTCCATCGAGAAACCTTGTCAGCCACCTTTATGAGTGAAGCGACACCCCCCCTACCGTCACCCTTGGGTTGGGTATCTCTCGGAAAGCTATTTTTATCAGAATCCAGAAGCAATCTGGTTTGGCAGCTGGGGATGATCTCCGCAGTGATGGTAGGGCTAATGGTAAATGCTCAGTTGTGGTTAAGAGCGATCGCCCTAGCACTAAGTTTTGCCTGGGCGATGGTGATTTCAGAACAATGGGGCAGAATTTTAGAGTATCTCTATCCCACTCACTTTAACACTACCGAGCCACTATTTGGACAGGATATCGGCTTCTACGTATTTGGTGTACCGGTATGGCAACTATTGAATTTTTGGCTAGGGGGCTTATTTCTCTTTGGTCTAGTTGCGGTATGGCTAATTTACTTAACCTCAGGCAATAGCCTCTCAGATGGGAAATTTCCGGGATTTTCCCAAAACCAACTACGACACCTGTATGGCCTTGGGTCTGCTGTGTCGGCAATCACAGCCTTCCACTATTGGCTTTCCCGGTACAACTTACTGTATTCAACCCGTGGTGTTGCTTATGGTGCGGGCTATACCAATGTCTCAGTCAAGTTGCCCTTTAATACAGGATTGAGCATTCTCGCATTTGCGATCGCACTGTTGTTACTCTTGAGAGCAATTTTCTGGATACGCCGCCTGCCCACCAAAATACCAGTAGCATTGTGGATACTGGGCTTATACCTAGGGATATGGGGAATTGCTGGGATAATCTTACCTGCAGCAGTGCAACGGTTTAAAGTCGAACCCAACGAGTTAGCCTTAGAAAGACCCTATATTGCTCGGACTATTGCCCTGACGAGAGCAGCTTTTGACCTCGATAGTATTGAAGCTGAAACCTTTAACCCCCAAGGTAAGCTCACCAGCACCGATCTAGAAAAAAATCACCTAACCATCGACAACATTCCCCTGTGGGATACCCGCCCCTTATTACAAAGTAATCGTCAGCTGCAACAACTGAGACTTTACTACCAATTTACCGACGCCAATTTTGATCGCTACACTATTAAAGTTAAGCCAGACCAGTTTAAAGCTGGCTTGAATAATGTTGGCAGGTTGAATGTTAGCAAGTTGAATGTTGGCAGGTTGAATCTGGACTGGTTGAATCTTGCCAGGTTGAATGTTGCTAGGTTGAATGTTGCTAGTTTGAATCTGGACTGGTTGAATCTTGCCAGGTTGAATGTTGCTAGGTTGAATGTTGCTAGTTTGAATCTGGACTGGTTGAATCTTAAAAGTTCAAACAACACCATTAAACCTGCTAACCTTGGCCAAAAGGCCGCGCTACGCGAACAAGCCAATAACCTTGGCCAAAAGGCCACGCTACGCGAACAACCAAATAACCTTAAAGCCAATAACCTTAAAGCCAATAACCTCAAACTAAATACAAAAACTCAAAAACAACAAGTACTTGTTGCTGCCAGGGAATTAGACTATGATGCTGTGCCCAAACAAGCACAAACTTGGGTTAACAAACACTTAGTCTATACCCATGGCTATGGGTTTACCCTCTCTGCTGTGAATCAGGTAGGAGAGGGAGGACTGCCATACTACTTTATTAAAGACATCGGTTCTGGTGGAGGTGAAGCGCTCAAAGGAAGCTTATATACATCCTCTCCAGAAATTCGTGATAGTATCCCCATTGGTCAACCCCGGATTTACTACGGAGAACTGACCAATAACTATATCATGACCTCCACCAAAACTCAGGAATTAGACTATCCCAGTGGAGAAGAAAACGTTTACAACACCTACGATGGCACTGGTGGTGTTGCCCTAAACTCCTTTTGGCGGCGGTTAGTGTTTGCCCAGTATCTTAAAGACTGGCAGATGGTACTGACTGGGAATTTCACACCCGAAACACGGTTACTGTTCCGCCGTAATATTCGGCAACGGATTCAAGCGATCGCTCCCTTCTTACGCTATGACGCTGACCCCTACCTGGTAATTGCTGATACTTCTGAAGGCGAATCAGCCGTCAATGATAATTATCTCTACTGGATGGTGGATGGCTACACCACAAGCGATCGCTATCCCTATGCCGACCCAGGTAACAACCAGTTTAACTACATTCGTAACTCTGTAAAAGTCGTTATTGATGCCTACAATGGCGATGTTAGTTTCTACATAGCTGACCCAAAAGACCCGATTATTCAAACGTGGAGTAAGATTTTCCCGAATTTCTTCAAGTCACTGGATCAGATGCCCAGCAACCTGCGGACTCATTTGCGCTACCCCATTGATCTATTTAACATCCAATCCGAGCGCTTGCTAGCATATCACATGACTGACCCCCAGGTCTTTTACAACCAAGAGGATTTGTGGCGGATTCCCCAGGAAATTTATGCTGGTAAATCTAAATCAGTGGAACCCTACTACATTATCATGAAACTGCCCAAGGAGAAATCAGAAGAATTTATCTTGCTCCACCCCTATACACCTACAGGTCGTAATAATTTAATTGGTTGGCTAGCTGGTCGTTCTGATGGCGATCATTATGGCAAGTTACTCCTGTATCAGTTTCCCAAGCAACAACTAATCTATGGACCAGAGCAAATTGAAGCCCTGATTAATCAAGATCCAGTCATCTCTCAACAAATTTCCTTATGGAATCAAAAGGGTTCAAGAGCAGTTCAGGGGAATCTTTTGGTTATTCCCATCGAGCAATCTCTACTGTATGTTGAGCCATTGTATATAGAAGCTGAGCAACATAGTCTGCCAACATTAGTGCGAGTTATTGTGGTTTATCAAAACCAGATTATTATGGCTCAAAATCTAAAAGAAGCACTTGATGCCATCTTTAAGCCAGAGCAAAGTAAGACACCAACAATTGTACGTCCAGTCGAGGAAACTGCACTCCCTTAGCTAATCTAGCTAAATCCGGTTTTCATACCCTTAATAAAAATATCCCTATCTCCCTATCTCCCCACACTTACCACACTTACCACACTCCCGATGATGGGTATTCAACCAGACTTGATATGATGGCTAAATTTGATGGCTAAATCTAAAATCTCTGGTAGAGACTCTAACCTTTGAGGAGAACATATCCATGCCGGAGAATTTGAGAAGCCAAGTGGTTACCCAAGGTGTTCAGCGAGCCCCTAACCGAGCCATGCTGAGGGCTGTTGGTTTCACTGATGACGATTTTACTAAGCCCATTGTTGGTCTTGCTAATGGCTACAGCACTATTACTCCGTGCAATTTGGGGTTAAATGATTTGGCCAAACGAGCAGAGGCGGGATTGACCACTGCTGGTGCTATGGCTCAGATGTTTGGTACAATTACGATTAGTGACGGGATTTCCATGGGAACGGAAGGGATGAAATATTCCCTGGTATCCCGGGAAGTAATTGCTGATTCTATTGAGACCGCTTGTAATGGCCAAAGTATGGATGGAGTTTTGGCCATTGGCGGCTGCGATAAGAATATGCCAGGGGCGATGATTGCCATTGCCAGGATGAATATCCCAGCAATTTTCGTTTATGGTGGCACGATTAAACCTGGACATCTCGATGGTCAAGATTTAACGGTAGTGAGTGCCTTTGAAGCTGTTGGTCAACACAGTGCTGGCAAGATTGACGAGGCTAAACTCAAGGCGGTGGAACTCAACGCTTGCCCTGGTGCTGGTTCCTGTGGCGGCATGTTTACCGCTAATACTATGTCCTCTGCTTTTGAGGCAATGGGGATGAGTTTGCCCTATTCCTCTACCATGGCAGCGGAAGATATTGAGAAAGCCGATAGTGCTGAGAAATCTGCTTTTGTGTTAGTCGAAGCAATTCGCCAGCAAATACTACCTAGGGCTATTTTAACACGAAAGGCTTTTGAGAATGCGATCGCAGTAATTATGGCAGTAGGTGGTTCCACCAACTCAGTCTTGCATCTATTAGGGATCGCCCATGCTGCTGGAGTAGCCTTATCCATTGATGACTTTGAAACCATCCGGGGGAAAGTACCAGTCCTGTGTGACCTCAAACCCAGTGGTCGCTATGTCACTGTAAATTTGCACCGCGCCGGGGGGATTCCCCAAGTGATGAAAATGCTGTTGGTCCATGATTTGCTCCATGGGGATGCTTTGACCATTTCCGGCCAAACTATAGCGGAAGTGTTAGAAGAGGTACCTGATCAACCCCCTGCTGACCAAGATGTAATTCGTCCTTGGGATAATCCTGTGTATGCTCAAGGACACTTAGCCATTCTGAAAGGCAATCTGGCCACAGAAGGGTCAGTAGCAAAGATTACTGGGGTAAAAAATCCTCAAATCACCGGTCCAGCGCGAGTATTTGAATCCGAGGAAGCCTGCTTAGATGCGATTCTCGCAGGTAAGATCAACTCTGGTGATGTGATTGTGGTGCGCTATGAAGGACCAAAGGGTGGCCCAGGCATGCGGGAAATGCTGGCTCCCACATCAGCCATTATTGGTGCTGGGTTAGGTGATTCGGTCGGATTAATTACCGATGGACGATTTTCTGGAGGTACTTATGGCATGGTAGTCGGTCATGTCGCACCAGAAGCAGCGGTTGGAGGTGCGATCGCATTAGTCCAGGAAGGGGATATGATTACCATTGATGCCCATCAGCGATACTTACAACTAAATGTGTCCGATCAAGAATTAGAGCAACGCCGTGCTAGTTGGCAACCACCCAAGCCCCGTTATACCACAGGGGTATTGGCAAAGTATGCCACCTTAGTCTCTTCCAGTAGTGTCGGAGCAGTAACGGATTTAGATTTGGATTAACACTTATACACAGTTGCTGGTTAATCTACTCTATAGCTGATCCATGAGTCGTTACTCCCCCCAAATTAAAAAACCTACACTTGTGAGGCAGGAATCCCCCCTAACCTTACAAGGGTAGGTTTGTGAACATTGGGGCGAGTAAGTATAGCGCTACGCGCAAGGCAAGAGGAATCCCCCCTAACCCCCCTTAAAAAGGAGGCAAGAGGCAAAAGTGCAAGTGCATTAGCGCAGGTGCGCTTTCCGCATCTAATTATTAAATTCGCCACGGGTCGCACCTTTTTCTGCTTTTATCAATGTCCTAACTTTAATGCGTAGTGCTATACTTTCATGATTGTATAAAATCCTAAATATATGTATCAAAATACACAATCATTTTCGGAATAATTCTGCCCATTTCCTGCTTCTGTTAACTCCCTCGGTGCGCTTGACCCGTAATTAAATTCGCCACGGGTCGCACCGCTCCCGACTCCCTCGGTGCGCTTGACCCGTAATTAAATTCGCCACGGGTCGCACCGCTCCCGACTCCCGACCCAAATGTAAAAAACCTACCCCTGTAAGGGATTCCTGCTCCCTAAAAGCCAGTAATTTGTACCTCACCCCATTGAAAACTGCTATTATACATGATGCATAACGCCCTGAAAAGGTTGTCTCAACATCAATTTGTACTTGGTTGGCTGCTAGGGGGGCTACTGTTTCGGTGTATCATTGCTTTTTGGCTTTACCCTGGTATTGATGAAGCCTATTACTATGTCTATAGCCTGCATCTAGACTGGAGTTATTTTGATCACCCAGTTTTAGTTGCCCTGACTACTGGCTTTGGTACTTGGATAATGGGATAGGTTTCCCAATTCACCATTCGTCTGGGTTCCCTGATTTTGTATACAGGTAGCCTATTGCTACTGTATCTGACTAGCACTCATCTATTTAACACCAAAGCGGCTAGATTAACGTTAGCGATCGCTACCATTATTCCGATTTTTCAAATTGGCTTTGGTGTACTTACCCTACCCGATAGTCCCCTGATATTTTTCTGGTCAGCTAGTTTGTTATGTGCTGCTTACGAATTTTTTACCCTCAGAGGGAAAAATTTAAGTAAAAAATTATCTAGTCAACCCAATAGTTTATCTTCCAATACTCCACACCCTAACCCCCACACCCTAACTCCTATTTATAGTTCATACCGACCTAGCTATCGGTTAGCACTCCTGGGTATTTTAGTAGGTTTAGCTTGTCTAGGGAAATATCATGGCTTTGTTTTGGGCTTAGGATTAGTTGGTTTTTGCTTAACGAGTCCACGTCATCGTTGTGCATTATTGTCACCTTGGGCATGGCTAGGTTTAATGTTATTTATCATAACTATTTTTCCAATTTGGTACTGGAATATACAGCATGATTGGATATCCTTTACTTTCCATTTATCCACCCGTTTTAAACCAGAGCCAGAGGTACCTCAGCAGGGCTACAATTGGCTAAATGTATTAGTGATAGTTTTATCTGGAATAGCTTATCTTTTCCCTACGATGGCATTGCCCATGTGGTGGGTGAGTTTGCGATCGCTACTTACTCAATTTACCGGGTATAGCAAGACATCAAAATTGGAGTCAAGATTGATCCTATGGGTATCCCTACCCCTAGTTGTAGGCTTTACCCTCTTAGCAGGATATCACCAAATTTTGCCCACTTGGCCAATGCCAGGATTTTGGGGGATAACCTTACTACTAGGGCAACAGGCGCAACAGTGGCAAATGCGATCGCCTTTAGGCGGGCACTTCCTGTCATCGCGCGGTTGGGTTAACCGATGGCTAAAGGGTTCAGCCATAGCAATAGCTAGCCTATTATTGTTTGTGCTACTGCATATCACGACAGGAACACTGCAAAAATCCGGTCACTATGCTTTACTAGGGGGTTTTGTCTCTCCCAAGGATGACCCCTCTACAGAACTGATTGATATTCAGCAACTGCGACAAGGATTTGCTCAGTCTCCTGTGCTGAGTGAGGCATTAGAAACCTCTAGCTTTGTCTTTACTAATGGGTTTTATATCAGTGGGATCGTAGCGATGGCGATTACTCCCCTGACCTCTACACCAATTACCTGTTTGGGAGAGGATATGCGTGGTTTTATGGTCTGGTTCCAGCCTGAGCAATGGTTGGGTAAAGATGGATTATACCTTACTCTGGAGCGATTTCAAGAGTTGACAGATAGCTATCGAGCTTATTTTCAGGATATGCAGGAAATAGGGACAGTGCCGATTCGAAGGGCTGGAGCAGTAACAGAGGTTTTTCATGTGTATTGGGCGACTAAGATGGTGAAGCCTTATCCTAGCTGAGCGCTCGAATCGGTCATAGATCTGGGATTCAAGCTTTTCTCAGTCGCTCTGCACGGATACAGCCTCCCTCCCAATCCCACTTCGGGTCAGATTCACTTGGCTTATATTGTGCCCAAGCATTGCCACTCTCGTCCTGATACAAGGCTGTAATCTCCGCAGTAGCTCTACTTCCCCAAGGCGCTTTTACTATAATCTGGTCTTGGCACTCGAAAACTTCACCGTCAGAATTAGTGACGCTCTTGAGTGCGATTTGGGGTTTGCGCTCAATCGGGGGTATTTTTTTGATGACTAATTTTTTTGGCGGCTCAGATGTAGTCAAGTTTCTTGAACAATTGTAGTATCGATTACTTTCTTTTATTTTAGACGCTAGATACTAGCAAGTCGCAAGGGGGTTAGTTGGTAAGTAATCAGGGGTATTGACATTTTCTTGGGAATATGCATACTTCCAAGCAAATGCAATTATAGCGCTACGCGCAAGTTAGAAGTCAGAATTCAGAAGTCAGAAGTAAGCTAGGACTAGGTTTCGGAGTTTACAAATGTCAAACATCTTAATGGGTAGTGCTATATCTATCCTGGTAGGCTACATGATTGTTTGTATTGAGGACAATACATAAAAAACCAAACGACAAAAAGAGCTGTAACCAAGCGACACTCCCCTATCGGATGAGTGTCGCTTCGTTCCTCATTCCATAATTGCACCGGGCGATGGCACTTCGTCGTGCCCGCCTAAGGGCGAACGCAAAGGGCAATTGTAAACAGCATTGCTGCCAAAAATGCTGCTGCCGTCCGAACATGGTTCCAAAATGTCCAATCGGTCAGGAATCTTGCCCATAGGGTTGTGGCTTCAGTACTGTCTGGCGTAACGATTGCCAGGGCATCATTAAGCGGGATATTGCACGCGAAGGTTACGCCGATTGTGCCAATCAGATAAAGCAAAGTACCCGCCAGCCAATAGACAGCAACCGGTTGATGCCACTGTAGCAGTAACGAAATAGTCAGCAATGTGCAAGCAGCAGCGGTTCCCAGAAATGCCAGCATAAACCAAGGATTGATCACAGTGATATTAATCGATTGCATGGTAGCAATACCCTGTGCTGGTGGTTGCTGAGCCAAAGCCTTCATCACAAAAGTCGAAAAGGCGAAGAAGATGCCAGCGGCCAGACCACTGCCGATTGCTGTTAACAGCATTAGAGAAAAGCGGAAGTTGTTAACAGTTACCATAAAGCCTCCTAGGAATTTTCGTGTTTTTTGAAAGTGTTTAATATGTAAGCAGTCAGCAGTCAGCAGTCAGCAGTCAGCTTATTTTATTCAAAAGCACCTCAAGTAAAGTGGAACAGGCTTCTAGGCTGTGAAGCTATGGGCATAAACTGTTCCCGTATCGTGGCCACAGGGCTTTCGCAGATAGCTGTTCTGGTAGCTTTCGTCTAGCCCATAAGCTGATTGCTGATCGCTGATTGCTGATCGCTGATTGCTGAATGCTCTCTTCAATAGGACAAACTTGGTGTCTTGTGAATATACTTGTCATCTGCCAGTTGCTTCAATATGAAGTCAGCAACATCAGCACGAGAAATTTTGAGTTTTGATGTTTTATCGTTACTTGGAAAGCCGTGTCGGTATTTGCCAGTGCGATTCCCATCTACAAAGGCTCCAGGACGAACAATTGTCCAGTCTAGACCGCTTTGCAAAACATAGTTTTCCTGCCTTTGATGATCAGCAAACACGTTCCGTAACAGGAATCCAAACATGATATACTTCCAAAAGAAGTTAAGATTTTCCCAACTATCTCCTGCTCCAAGAGTTGATTGGCAGATAAAGCGTCGGATGCCTGATTTCTCCATGGCTTGGATAATCTGTCGTGTCCCCTCTGACCGGATTGTCCCTGTCATCTTCTGACCTGCTCCGAGTACACACACCACTGCTTCTTGACCTTGGACCGCCTTCTCCACTGATGGCAGATCCATGACATCCCCCTGAACAACCTTGAGATTTGCGTGGTTGATGTCCAGCTTGGCGGGATTTCGTGCAAATGCTGTAACCCTGTGTCCCTGGTCAAGGGCCTGTTCCACAACCTGACGACCTGTACCACCGGTTGAACCAAAAATAAGTATATTCATCTTCTTGATACTTTCTGCTTAACAATCACCCTTACAGCTTAGAAAGGCAATTGATGCTCAGCTATCTAATTCTTGTGGTACTATCACAATCTTGCGATGGCACTTCGTGCCCGCCTAAGGGCGAACGCTTTTCACGTTTTTGCTGGAAACTACCCCAAGCTGAATATAATCGGAACTAAAGCATTCAGCGGTCAGCGGTCAGCGGTCAGCCTTGTGGCACAGGCTTTGGCCTTGGCCTTTTGGCCTTTTGGCCACGCTACGCGAACGGCCACGCGTGCGCGTTTGGCCACGCTGTGCGAACGAGGCTGGGACTTTACTCAGATTCAAAAGTTCCGTAGCTTCCTAATAGCCCATAAGCACATCAATTAGTACCATCTGTAGCGCATTAGCTGATAGCTGATCGCTGATAGCTGATCGCTGATAGCTTAGATCAGAACTAGACGCACTGGCCTTGGATTATGAAAAATCCTGCTATCCAACAGGCTGAAACCAATGGCTTATCCCAGAAGTCTCGCCAAACTCAAAGCTGGGAAAATATTCGAGTCCAACACTTCCAACATCCTGCTGGAGAGGGAAATTGTCATTACAATGATGAGCATACCCTTTCTATCTCCCTTGCTCCTCGTCCCGTTCGCTTGCTACAAATTCAGGCAGGCAAGAGCTACACAGGGCTGTATAAAAAAGGAGACATGTCCATTACCCCTGCCAAGACACCGTTTTTTGCTCGGTGGGACAGTGATGATAATTACTTGCAGATTCGGCTGAAATCTCAGTTTATTCAAAGTGTTGCTAGAGAAAGCCTTGAACAGAATCCCGATCGGCTAGAATTACTGCCAGAATTTCGGATTCGCAATCCACAGATTGAAGCGTCCGCAATCATGCTACTTACTGAACTTCAACAGGAATCTTCAGGCAGCACACTTTACATTGATTCTCTGGCTAACGTCTTGGCAGTCAATTTACTGAGGCAACACGCAGCTACCAAACCTCAGTTGCCAATTTACCAGGGTGGCTTACCCCTGCGTCAACTGCAGCAAATTATAGATTACATTGATACACATTTAGATCGAGATATTAAACTGGCAGAATTAGCTCGATTGCTAGACATGAGCCAATTTCATTTCAGCCGTCTATTTAAGCAATCAATCGGCATGTCTCCCTACCAATACTTGATCCAGCAACGGGTAGAACGGGCGAAGCAGTTGTTGAAACAAAAAGACCGATTAATTGTAGACATTGCCTTAGAGTGTGGCTTCAACAGCCACAGCCACTTAAGCAAAAAGTTTCGAGAATTTACCGGCATGACACCGAAAGCATACAGAGCACATTAGTAAGCATATGCGCTACGCGCACGCGTGTGCGTTCAGCCGTCAGTTATAAGCTAATGCGCTACTTGAGGTGCTATCAGGTGCTTTAAGGATGAGTAAAACCAGCAGGGATTTTTAACCAGCCGTAGCAGTACCCCCCAGCTTGTTTACTACCGACCGTTGATTAGCTGACGGCTAAGGGCTGATAGCTGTTGGCGTAGCCTGCGCGTAGCGCATATGCTTACCAATCAAAATCTACCATTGATGAATTTCAAGCCAGACTTTCCGGATAGAGGGTGAAAGGGATTGCTATACTAACCACAGCATAGATGGTAAAAAAGCGAGATTTGTTGTAGGATATGCAGCCCACTGACGCCAACAAGTTTACAGATAAAGCCTGGGAAGCGATTGTTAAATCTCAAGATGTCGCCCGTCGCTGCAAAAATCAACAGCTGGAAGTCGAACACGTTGCGATCGCATTGTTGGAACAAGATGGGCTACCCAATCGGATTCTATCCCGTGTCACTGTTGATGTTAACCGGTTTCAGCAACAACTGGAAAATTTTGCGACGCGCCAACCTAAGGTCGCTAACCTAGACCAATTGTACCTGGGTCGTGGTTTGGATGTGATGCTCGATAATGCGGAAGCCTATCGCAAGACTTTGGAGGATGAGTATATTGCAGTAGAACATCTGTTACTGGGTTTAGCGGTGGATGAACGGGTAGGACGCCGCTTGCTCAAAACCCATAACCAGGATGCCGCCAAGCTCGAAGAGGCCATTAAAGCCATCCGAGGCTCTCAAAAGGTCACAGACCAAAATCCCGAATCCCGTTACGAAGCATTGGAAAAGTACGGACGGGATTTGACCGAAGCCGCTCAAGCCGGAAAACTTGACCCAGTGATTGGTCGGGATGAGGAAATTCGTCGGGTGGTTCAGGTGCTATCTCGTCGGTCGAAAAATAACCCCGTGTTGATTGGAGAGCCAGGGGTAGGAAAAACTGCGATCGCAGAAGGACTAGCCCAACGAATTGTGAATGGGGATGTCCCAGAATCCCTCAAAAACCGCCAGCTGATTTCCTTAGATATGGGCAGCTTGATTGCAGGTGCTAAATATCGGGGAGAATTTGAAGACCGACTTAGAGCTGTGCTTAGGGAAGTGACCCACTCAGATGGTCAAATTGTCCTGTTTATCGATGAATTGCACACCGTAGTCGGAGCTGGTGCTAGCGGTGGCACTATGGATGCAGGGAATTTACTCAAACCAATGCTAGCTCGGGGAGAATTGCGTTGTATTGGAGCAACTACCCTTGATGAATACCGCAAGCATATTGAAAAGGATGCTGCTCTAGAACGTAGGTTTCAGCAAGTCTATGTTAAGCAACCAACTGTAGAAGACACCATTTCTATTTTGCGGGGACTCAAAGAACGCTATGAAGTCCATCATGGGGTTAATATAACCGACTCAGCCTTGGTAGCAGCAGCTACCTTATCCCAGCGCTACATTACTGACCGATTTTTACCCGATAAAGCTATTGATTTGGTGGATGAGGCCGCAGCCAAAATCAAAATGGAAATTACCTCCAAGCCAGTGGAATTGGAAGCTACTGACCGCAGGCTGATGCAGCTGGAAATGGAAAAGTTATCTCTAGAAGGGGAAGATAAGCGAACCAGTACCACCTCCGCCACCTATAGTTCTGCCCAGGAACGGTTAGAGCGCATTGAAAAGGAAATTGTGGTTTTACGGGGAAAACAGGAACAACTCAATAAACAATGGCAATCGGAAAAGCAACTGTTACAAGACATCAGTGCCTTAAAAGAGGAGGAAGAACAGTTAAGGGTACAAGTGGAACAAGCGGAACGCAATTATGACCTCAATAAGGCAGCCCAGCTAAAATATGGCAAATTAGAAGCTTTACAGCGGGACCGGGAAGCTAAAGAGAGTATGATGTTGGAACTCCAATCCGGGGGTAGTGCTCTGTTGCGAGAACAAGTCAGTGAATCCGATATTGCTGAAATTGTGGCTAAATGGACCGGTATTCCCCTGAAGCGATTGCTGGAATCAGAGCGCCAGAAGTTATTACAGCTCGAAGGACATTTACATAAACGGGTGATTGGGCAAACAGAAGCCGTTTCTGCTGTAGCTGCTGCCATTCGTCGTGCTAGAGCAGGGATGAAAGATCCCGGGCGTCCCATTGGTTCCTTCTTGTTTATGGGACCAACTGGGGTCGGTAAAACCGAATTAGCTAGAGCGTTGGCACAGTTTCTGTTTGACAGTGAAGAAGCTCTGGTGCGGATTGATATGTCCGAGTATATGGAGAAACACGCAGTTTCTCGGTTAGTAGGTGCCCCACCAGGATATGTAGGGTATGAAGAAGGAGGACAACTGTCAGAGTCCGTGCGTAGGCGTCCTTACTCAGTAGTATTGCTCGATGAGGTGGAAAAGGCACACCGGGATGTATTTAACATTTTGTTACAGGTACTTGACGACGGACGAATTACCGACTCCCAAGGCAGAACCGTCGATTTCCGGAATACCATTATTGTCATGACCAGCAATATTGGCAGTGAGCATATTTTGGGAGTAGCTGGGGATGATTCCCAGTATGAGGAAATGCGCAAACGAGTGACGGAGTCTTTGCGATCGCATTTTCGCCCAGAATTTGTGAACCGGGTCGATGATGTGATCATATTCCATACCCTAACCCGGGATGAATTGCGGAAAATTGTCGGGATTCAACTCAAACGGATTGAGCGGCTGTTGGCAGAGCAAAAGATTACCCTGGAAATGTCCGAGCAAGCTCAGGATTATCTCACCGACGCTGGATATGACCCCGTCTATGGTGCTCGTCCCTTGAAGCGGGCAATTCAGCGAGAGTTAGAAAATCCCATTGCTACTAAGATTTTAGAAAATATGTTTATCGAAGGGGATACCATTTTCATTGATTGTGGAGATCAAGGGCTGACATTTAGTAATAAAGCACCCACTAAACCAGTAACAGCTAGTGAATCAGCTGTTCCAGCTGTTACTTAAGATTAGGCATCCCTTTGGGAAGAGGGAGGAGTTCATGTAGGGTGGGCAGTGCACCAGACAGATAATGAAGCTTGCAAACCACGTTGGTAGGCACTGCCCACCCGAAGATTAATGACAATGGTGCAAGATCTCAGTAAAACGTAAGCATTCAGCGGTCAGCGGTCAGCCGTCAGCCTTGGCCACGCTACGGGAATGGCTGATAGCTGTTCGCGTAGCGTGCGCGTAGCGCTTAAGCTGATAGCTCACCTTAAAACTGGAAGTAAAGAAATTCGGAAACTCGGTTAAGAGATAGTAGGCAAAATGTAGCGATTAAGCCAATAGCTGTGGCCCAGTACCAGCTAGGCTTGAAGTGTTTCATGATTTGCTGGGTATTAGGCAAAAAGGTAACCCCTAGGATTAGTCCGAAGAGTACCATGAAGGTCTTTTCTAACCCTATAGGTGGCAGAAGACGTTTCATATCTTGCCACTCCTGAAATTGGATGCCTAAGGGGGTTAACCAACCCAAGGTATTTTGATAAGTAGTAGGCAAGATAACGCCCTTGAGTCCTACCATTGCCTGTAATATTCCTAGACCATCACTAATACTAGTTGCCCGAAACAATACCCACGTACTTACCACTGCTAAAAATGTCAGCATCCAGGCTAGAATTTTTGGCATCGATAGCTTCATTTGCCGCCACCTATGATTAATTACCAGAAATAAGCCATGGAGTCCCCCCCAAATCACAAATGTCCAGCCAGCACCATGCCACAATCCTCCGAGAAGCATTGTAGCTAATAAGTTACCATATTGACGTAGACGACCGCGACGATTACCACCAAGAGGAATATAGAGGTAATCCCGGAGAAAATTCGACAAAGTGATGTGCCAACGTCGCCAGAAGTCACTGATAGATCTCGCTTTGTAGGGGGAATTAAAGTTAATCGGTAGGCGGATATTTGTGATTAACCCTAAGCCAATTGCCATGTCAGAGTAGCCGGAAAAATCGAAATACAGTTGAAAGGTATAACTCAATGCTCCCACCCAGGCTTCTACAAAGCTGAGTTGGTCACTATTGTTAAAAATAGTGGCTACCCAGGGGGATAGATTATCTGCGATCGCAACTTTTTTACCTAAGCCTAGGATAAATAGGCTTAGCCCCATTCCCATGTTTTTCCAGGAAAACAGGCTATTGCGTAACTTCTCAAACTGGGGCAATAGTTCATCGTAACGGAGAATTGGACCGGCTATGAGTTGGGGAAAGAAAGACACAAACAGGCTATAGGTCATAAAATTATACCTACACTTTTTCGTTTCCCCACGATAAGCATCAACAATATAGGCAATTTGGGTAAAGCTATAAAAAGAAATCGCTAAGGGAAGTAAGATGGTAGGAATAGTGATATTTGTCCCAAAAATATGGTTTAATGAATCTACGAAAAAGTTAGCATATTTGAAATAGCCCAAAATCGCTAGGTTAAAGCAAATTCCTATCCAAAGCAGGAGTTTAGTTTGCTGTTTATAACTAACTACTTTGGAAACTAGGTTTGAGATGTTATTGTTTTTATTGGGAGAAATTACAGCTAAATTTCCTTCCTCTCCTTCCCCTCTTCCTCTGAAGCTGATCGACATGTTATTCACGGTCGTGGGAGCCGGACTATCCTCTCCACTTCCTTCTTCTAACAGAATTACTAGCTTCTCTATCTGTTTGCCAATGACATAGTTACCACTAATTGAAATTAGGAGCAGAGGCAGATAAGCAATTTTCCAATAACCATAAAAAAATAGGGATGCTAACGTCATCCATACCCAGGTAGCTTTAACCAAACGGAAGCGACTTAAGCCAAAAAAAACCACCAGGGTAATGGGAAGAAAGCCGAAGATGAAAGCGTATGAGTTGAATAACACGGTAGATGACTCTTGGTAAGTAGGAAATGCTAGCAATATTGCTGTTTATTAACAGTCAATAATCAATATTATATAATAAATAGTTAACACTAAATAGTCAAACAAAAACAGTCAACAGTCAACACTAAATAGTCAACGGTCAACACTCAAAAAATTTTTGGATAAGGGAAAATAATTTTATAAACACCCTGCATCTCCCTTACCTTCTGCTAGTCAATGGCTCTAGCTAATGACGTCCATCTCAAAGGTTTTTGGGTAAGGGAAAATAATTTGTAAACACCCTGCATGTCCCTTACCTTGTCTAGAGATACTCTTAAACCGGGATTAGTTGGGACAAACCCGAATAAGCCGGTCAAGGTGCAATCTATTGTTGTCCGAGTGAGAGGTGGTAAGTGCGGCAATTGGAGTTGAGCCTGCCACCTGTCTTTCTGGACGTTCCTGGCATCTCGACCAGGAGTTTCTTAAAAGCCTGAGTTGTAGTATGCTTAGAATCAAGCCATCCCAGCTCGACTGCGTCAGCTAAACTCAGTCCCATACCTCCCAAGAAACGCGCGGTACGACGCAACAACACTGATTGAACCTCAGCTCTAGAAGAGTACCGAGAAATCTCCTTGTCTGTACCTCGATCAAGGATGTTTTTAGCAGCATTGTGGTCAGCCTGTAACACGACCCCATCAAATCTGGTAAAAATGTCCCCGTTTCTTTTCCCTAGCAGGGTTCCAGTCACGGAGTCAAGTTGCGACGTGTAACTAGGCTGGACTTCTATAACAACCGACCCAGTCCAATTAGCCCATTTTTGCAAAGAGTCCCTGATTACTCCTTTGATCCAACTATTAAGTTGGCGGGACATGGCTTTGGACTGGCGTTTATTTTTAAACGGTTGTGTCAAATCTAAGGCCGTTGGCCACGCTTCGCGAACAGCAAATACTTTCAATGGTTTCCCATCAAAAAGAGATTTAGAGGCGGCTCCTACTCTAGCTGTGAGTTCTGATTGATTTTTCCTGTATCGTCGATTCTCAGTTTTTCGGCTTAGGTTGTTCTCTAATATTCGAGCCGACTTAGCTGGGTCAATTTTCTCAAGCTTTCTATGAAGAGCCCAAAGCTTCCCTCTGTTTCGACTTTTAGCACAGATACGGTCAGATTTTTTGGTGATGGCCTTTCCTAATCCCTTTCCGTGAACTTGGCCATCTGAATCATAGAAAGCTTCCGTGTAGCCCTTGTCTACCCCTACATGGCGGCGTTCAACAATGGCTTTTACCTTTCCATGATTAACTAAAAAATGAACCTCAAACCTTGGCAACAACCGGTTGTATACCAGTCT
>NZ_JAAHGN010000360.1:0-6742 GCF_010672485.1 Moorena sp. SIO2C4
AGCGCAGCGCTACACTGGACACATTGCGCGATCGCGTTGGGACTCCGGAGCTAGTTCCTAAAAATGTAATTTCCACGCAGCCTGTTTTTGAATCTTCCTCTATATATAGTACACAGGCTTAGTCTGAAGAGAAGATTCCTCGGAAACCCCTAAGGACCCTGAGCCTGAATCTGAATATCTAGAGGAAGAATACTATCCAGAAAATGAAATCAGTCCTGACACCTCTGGTCAAAGGCTGATGCTATTAACGTCGCTGCCAGACAGTCAATCAACCTTAGAGACTTGGCTGCAAGAAGAGCATTCTGATCAAGAGTCTCTATCACTGATTATCCCCATCTGTCAATGTTTTTACTATTTATATCAGCGTCAGTGGTGCTTGGTTGATGTGATTCCGAAACTGATTGAAATCGGAAAACCGATCAAGTTTTTTGATTTAACCAGTGCCTATCCTATTGATCAAAAGCTCGACTATGGCTTGTTAGGAAACTACTGCGCTTTTGAACTCTCCTCCGGTAATCCCTTCCAGGAGTCAATGAGCAGTTACACTGTGGGAGCGCTGCTTTACCAAGCTATTCATCAACAGCTTCTTCCACAAGACCAGACTCTTGACATCCAGATTAAGCCCATTCCTCAGATTTATCAACTGCTCAAGATTTGCCTCTCTTCTGTTCCAGAAGAACGCTTCTCCCTTTCCCACTTACTGAGTCTCTTAATTGAAACTCGTAAATCATTTCAGACCACCCAAGTTCAATGGCAAGTGGCCAGTAAATCAACAGTAGGACTCTCAACTAGTCGTTTACACAACGAAGATAGTTATGGAGTACGACAGCAACAGTTGAGTAATGGTGATACTATGATTTTAGCCGCTGTTGCTGACGGTATGGGTGGCATGTCTCAGGGAGAGTTAGCCAGTCAATTAGCCATCAAAACCGTGTTTGAGCAACCGATTCCCTCTGAGTTGAAAACTGTCAACCAGCAGACAGATTGGTTGGTATCATTATTCCAAAACGCTAACCAATCTGTAACTAACGCCGTACGAAACGGCGGAACCACACTAAGTGTAATTTTAGGGATTAGTAACAACTTACTAGTGGCTCATGTGGGAGACAGTCGTATTTACTTAATCAGGAAAGAACAAATATGTCAATTAACTGAAGACCACTCACTAGTAGCGATGTTACTGGCCAGTGGTGAAATCACCTATCAAGAAAGTCTTGACCATCCAGATAGTAATATTCTTACTAAAGCCCTGGGTTCACAACCAAGACTTAGTGATGGTTATGTCCAAGATTTGAGCCACTTTAGTCAAGACTTATCCCTAGCTCTAGAAGATAGTGATATCTTGCTGCTCTGTTCAGATGGTGTCTGGAGTTTAGTGTCAGATACTGAACTAGCGGAAACTTTTAAAAAAACTCAGCCTTTACAAGCAGCTGTTGACGAAATTATCCAAAAAGTTATAGATAATGGAGCATATGATAATGCTACAATTTTAGCATTGGAGTGTTGTATAAAAAATGCTAGTTGAGGCATCTGCACTTAAATAAAGTATAGCATTTATAAATGAGATGTAAACCGAGGATGTCTTTTTTTATTGTCTAATAAAAATACGGATATCTTTACCCTCTTGCCTCTTGCCTCTTGCCTCTTGCCTTCCCCTCCTGGGAGGGGTTAGGGGTGGGTTCCTCTTGCCTCTTGCCTCTTGCCTCTTGCCTAAAAGACTATGTTCACAACTCAAATCCAAACGCTATAACTTATGTACACCAATCAACAGAGAACCAATATAGCCTCTCGTCTTACGGAAATTCTCGAAAAGCGCAAACCCTTTATTGAACGCCTCACCAGTGTAGAAAACCACCTAAAAACCCTTCACTCCACACTACTTGAGCTAGAAAAACACCGCCAGAAGCTAATTCAATTACCCGATAATGCTGAAATAGCTGGGAACTTACAACAAATCAATTTCCCTGGACTGCTCAAGCGCTTGGAATTTCAAAGTAATAAACTAGCTCAACTTCATAAACGCTTTGACCGTGGCACCCTTAATATTGGTGTCGTGGGGTTAATGCGACAAGGTAAAAGTACACTACTCAAAAGTTTGAGTGGACTTTCCGATGATGAGATTCCTGCTCGTGAAGGAGGAGCCTGCACAGCAGTTAGGAGTACAGTCTATCATCAAAATCAACCAACCTATGCTAGGGTAACATTCCATGATGAAGACTCATTTCTCAAAGAAGTCATTGGCTCCTATTACGAAGAACTAGGCTTAGCACCCAAACCAAAGAGTTTGGATGACTTTGCTAGTCAGCTTCCCGAACTGCCTAGTGATGCTGCCACAAAAAAAGCCATGTACGAACGCCTCCGCAACGAATATTATGCTCATTTCAATCAGTATCGCCATCTACTGGAAGCAAACTCCCCTCGGGTATTAGATCGGGTTTCCAAGGAAGAAATACGCAACTATGTAGTTCACCAACAAGATCCCAATAGTAACTTCGCGGTTTTGGCAGTCAGAGAAGTAGAGATATTCTGTCCTTTCAGTAAATCCGAAGTTGAAAAGATTGCCTTAGTAGACATACCCGGTTTAGGGGACCTCAGAGTAGGGGATGAAAAGCTGATGCTACAAACCCTAGGGGAGCGAGTGGATGTGGTTCTTTTTGTGCGGAGACCAGACCCTGTAGGCTACCAATGGGAAGAGAGAGATACGAAACTTTATGACACAGCCCAGAAAGCCCTGAATGACCTGCCAGCTCGCTCTTTCATGGTACTCAACAAAATGAGCAGTGCTGATCAAGACAACTCTAAAGGCTGTGAAACCCTTAAAAGAACGATTCGGGAAAACCACATAGAGGTGGTTAATTGTGTAATCGCTGACTGTTCTAATCCTGACCAAGCTAACCAAGTTTTGGAGTTAATTCTAGACTACCTAGTGGACAACATTGAAGACCTAGACAGTAAATATGCCAAAGCTTATCAAGACCACATAGATATCCTCCACAGAGACTTAGAAACTGATTTACAGAAAGCCAGTAAAGCCCTAGCTGGATTTGGGGATGAAGACCAGTTATTTGTGGAGCGATTCAAGGAGTTTAAAGAAGAGCTATCTGACAGTCTTGAAAAATTCCTCAAAAAACTCAGAAAAAACCGGGAAACAGTTGATCCTTACTTTAAAGCAAAAGTCGATACTGTAATGAAAGCCTGCCAAAGTGACCCGGGAATTCCAGAACTAGACGAAATTGAAAGACAACGCACAGACCGATTCGGAGGCTCTTACAGGTCTACCTACTACGGGTCGATTGCAGCGATGCGAGCCAACCTCTCAAAGCATTTCCTTTCCTTAAACGAAGGGCTACAGCAGTCAGTGGAGCAGCTCAAATCAGAAGTAACAAATGTGCTGGTAAACCTGAAAAAGGGGCACTTGGGGAATCTAACCAAGGAACGGGACGCCAAGTTTCTAGGGGTGATGACCGAGTTACTCGATAAGTATAACAATCAATTAGAGCTAGGATTCCGAACCCTTTGGGAGTCTCAAGTTTCCTATGAGGGATTAATTATACACAGTATTCGACAGCACTTTGATGACGAACTTGAACCGGATCTAATCAACAACAACACCCTGAGCATTAAAAATTCAGAGTCAGGAGAATCCCAAGTTGAAGAGTTTAATCAACAAGAAGTAAAAAATCGTCTAGAAGCTCTTCATAAAAAAGTGGTCATTAAATGCAAAGAAACCTTAGATCAGTGGTTAACTGAGCCGAGCCAAGTCAGATACTTCATCATCGGAGAGTTTTTTGATCGCATTCACTATGCCAAAGATATAGGAGACCAGTGGCGGACTTTTCTAAGAAAGGAAGAAATTCGCTCGAAAGTATGGCCTGAGTTCCAAAGGCTCAAAGAACATAAACAAATTCAGCAGGAGTGGCAAAATTTGCTCCAGAAAGCAATCAGCAGCAACAAATTGGAATCTATGCAGTTTTTGAACTAACTTTGCGTAAGCTATCAGCCTGGTTGACTGACAAAATTTGAAGTGGAAAGAGCGAAAAGTAAGAGTAGTCAGGGTGTGGATAAGGTTGACAAAAGTACACCGGATCATCTGATTGACCCATGATGTGATGAGTTAAAATACACAAAAAACTATTGAGCAAGCAAACCCAAATGCAGATTAAGGTCGCAATACATCCAGCAGAAGAAGGTGGTTTTTGGGCAGAAGTACCCGCACTACCTGGCTGCATTACTGAGGGAGACACAATGGAAGAGGTTTTAGCAAATCTTCAAGATGCCATTGAAGGTTGGTTAGAAGTTGCCAGCAATTCCTATATTCCTGAACCCAACAGCAAAATTGTGGAAGTTACAGTATGAAAAGCCAGGAGATATACTAGATTAGTTCTTGCCTCTTGCCTCTTGCCTCTTGCCTCTTGCCTCTTGCCTCTTGCCTTCCTAAAATTGTAGAAACCTACAATGTCTATTACCTGTATAGTATGCGGTCATATTAATACTGGCAGTACCAACTACTGCACTAGTTGTGGTGCGGCTCTTGAGTTTGAAGAGACTGTTAGTTCATCAGCCTACCATTTGCCTTCTGGCACACTCCTGAGGCAGAGTCATTATCGGATCGAAAAAGTCCTAGGAGAAGGGGGATTTGGCATTACCTACCAAGGAATTTACCTACCTAACTCTGCCAAGGTTGCCATCAAAGAACTATGGCCAGAAAAAGCAGCTAGGATGGGGAAAACCATTACTTGGCCCCCTTCTATTGCTCCGATTGACCGACAACGACAACTCCACAAATTTCAGTTAGAAGCCAGTTATTTACAAAAATGCTACCACCCTAATATTCCTAAGATTTATGAGTGGTTTGAGGAGAATAATACTGCCTATTTAGTCATGGAGTTTATCTCTGGAAAGTCCTTATCCAAAATCTTACAAGAAGAAGGTGTTCTTTCGGAAGAGAAGCTCAAGGGCTATTTTATCCAAGTAGTAGAAGCCTTAACAGTTGTTCACTCTAATCAACTATTACACAGAGATATTAAACCTGATAATATTCTAATTGATCACCAAGATCGAGCTGTATTGATTGATTTCGGTGCTACTAAAGAATTCATCGCCGGTCAAACCCGTGAAATGAGTGCAACATTGTCACCAGGATACGCTCCTCTTGAGCAATACAGTTACCGAAGTAAGCGTTGGCCAGCTACGGACATCTATGCTCTATGTGCTTCAATGTATGAGTTACTCACTGGTCAATTACCCGCTCAAGCCACGGAAAGGGCTGGATCAGAAACGTTAATTCCACCGCGACAGTTAGCTCCTGAGATTACACCCCAAACTGAGCAGGTAATCTTAACTGGAATGAGAATGAAGGTAGAGGAGCGATTTCAAACAGCCGAGGAACTGATTGATGCCCTCAAAGGTAAGTTTGTTTCTCCCAGTCAAAGGAAAGCGTGGGGATTACTTAAGCAAGGAAAGTTAGCAGAGGCGGTTCAAGCTTATCAACAGTGTCTAACTAATCAGCCAAACCATGGTGAAGCTGCGGTTGAACTAGCCCTAGTCCAGATGCATCTCAATGATGCTCAGGCTGAGGTGGCAGCAGAAACAGCGATTCGACTACAACCAAATGATGGCAGGAGCTATGGGGTTTTAGGACTAGTCAACTGCCGTAAATCAAATTGGTCAACAGCGGTAAAACAGTTGCAACAAGCAGCAAACTTAGCTCCCCAAGAAGTTTGGATACAAGCTAATCTAGCTTGGGCATGGGGAAAGCTTGGCAATTGGCAACAGGCAGAATCTGCTGTTTCCAAGGCACTACAAATTGATAGTAACTCTACCTTTGCCCTAGGGTTACAAGCTTGGATTAATGTGAATCAACAGCAATGGAAACAAGCAATTCGTACTGCTACCCAGGCACTGTTCAAGTCAAAACAGGCTCAGTCTAAGGAATCCCAACAACTACAACAATGGATATATCCCTATTTAATCATTGCTTTGGAAAAGGCAGTTGTTACCAGGCAGTCTAGGGATGTGGAGCGGCGGATTATAGAGTTTACCACTCAAGTCCCCGATAGTGCAGTTGCTTGGGGATTGAAAGGTTGGAAGCAAGCTGTGCAAGGGTTGTGGCCTGAGGCTCTGGCCAATTTTGACCAAGCCAGCCAGAAAGCAGACGTTCCTAGCTGGGTATCCCTGAATCAAGGAATCACTCAGGAACACTTGCAGAATTATCAAGGTGCTATCCAAACCTATCAAGCCTACATTCAGAAATTTCCATCTGATGCCTTTGCTTTATTCCGTCTAGGCACTTTACTAGGAAAAGTGGGACAATGGGCACAAGCACGCTCCCATCTGGAAAAAGCCGTGCAGTTAAAACCAGACTATGCTGAGGCTTACCACAACTTAGGTTGGGTTTTACTTAATATCAGAACTGTAGACGGTCAGGTTGAGAATTTTCGTCCCCTGTTGTCCGCCTATCGTCAAGCATCTGAATTTTACATGCAACAGTACCAATCGCAATTAGCTGGTGCAATTAGACAAGCCTTTCAAATAGCTGGGGTTGAGCTTTAGCTGAATTTCTGTAGCTTGAAGAAGAATAGATAGCGTTTATCGCACTTATGATATAGTAGCGTTTATTGCATTTATGAGGTACGTTCTAAACCTCAAAGTACCCCTTATTAAGGGGGATTTAGGGGGATCCCTTTGTACCTCATATGAGGTAAGTTCTAAAGGTCAAAGTACCCCTTAATAAGGGGTACTA
>NZ_JAAHGN010000361.1:0-6720 GCF_010672485.1 Moorena sp. SIO2C4
TTGACAACGCCAGGGTTACTACCCTTGGCAGTGTTAGCACAAGCTGAAGTCCCAGAAACATTACTCTCCCAGGTAGCAGCCAAAATCGATATGATTGAAGATAGACAACAGCAGCTTAACCTGTCTGCTTGCGTGCAACTGTTGGCTGGGGTGAAATTTGATGAGCAGTTAATTCAAGCCTATTTTCGGGAGGATATGATGCAAGAGTCGGTGGTTTATCAACGGATTATTAGTCAAGGATTAGAACAAGGATTAAAACAAGGATTAAAACAAGGATTAGAACAAGGATTAAAACAAGGATTAAAACAAGGATTAGAACAAGGATTAGAACAAGGATTAGAACAAGGATTAGAACAAGGATTAGAACAAGGATTAGAACAAGGAAAGCGCAATGAGCTTAATTTAATTATCCGTCTACTTAACCGTCGCCTAGGTCAGCTCAATCCCCAATTACAGCATCAAATTGAGCAATTATCCTTTTCCCAGTTTGAGGATTTAGGGGAAGCCTTGTTGGATTTTGAAACCGAAGTGGATTTGGCCAATTGGTTGAACCAGTTCAGGGATAGGTAATATGTAAGCTATCAGCTATCAGCTATCAGCTATCAGCTATCAGCTTTTGAATCAAACAGGTCAGCATTCGAATAATGCTGAGTTATGTCACAGCGTCAAAGCCTGTGCCACAAACATTAAGCCTGTGCCACCAAGCTGACGGCTGACGGCTGACGGCTGAAAACTGATAGCTGATAGCTTACCTGCTATCTATGGAGAATAGGGGATTCGAACCCCTGACCTCTGCGGTGCGATCGCAGCGCTCTACCAACTGAGCCAATTCCCCTAGTACTTTGGTTTATTACTTTTATTTATATGTTTATTCTAGCACCGGGACTAATATCCCTGTGCCCTTGTATGGTCTAGATTTCTGCTACTGGCTGAGGTGATACCCCAGAAGAGACCTGCTGCACTCGTTCTAATTCCAGCTGATTCAAATAATCCACAGTCCAGTTAGCGTGACGCTGTAGCATATGAAGGGGATAGGTACTAGCCACTCCTACCACTGGCATGCCAGCTCGCTTTGCTGCTTCAATTCCAGCCAAAGAATCTTCTATCACTAGACATTCCCCAGGTTTCAAGTTGAGGTTACCATAGGCTTGATTGAGCCGCTCTACCGCTAGCAGATAGCCATCCGGTTCCGGTTTACTAGTAGTAATATCATCACCAGCAACAATCAAACTAAAATAGTTAGCTAAACCAGCGCGATGGAGCACCACTTCTGCCTCATTCCGCAGTGCTCCAGTCACCAGAGCCATCGGTATCTGAGCACCCTGGATCTGAACCATTAAATCCTCCACACCAGGATAAATGGGCAAGGTTTCCATACTTTCTAGCTGACGTTGATAGGCAGCAGCTTTGCGGGTGATTAGCTGGTTTAAGTAATCCTCCGTAACCACCCGACCGCGACGCTTAAGTAACTCTCGCAGACAAGAGCGATCGCCTCTGCCTGTACAAACCTGTCGAAACTCTTCGGAATCCGGACGCAAATTTTCCCCAATAATAATTTCCTCAATTAGTTTTTCGTGAATCGGCTCATCATTGATTATTACTCCGTTAAAATCAAACAGAACTGCTTTCAAACTCATAAGTACCTAGAGATAAATTATGTTTATCTTGTTGATAAACATAAATAAAATAACGTTAATAAACCCTTTTTTGTTCCCCGTTCCCCCTTGCCTATTCCCTGATATTAACAGTCAACTTTACTAATCTTAACAGTCAACGTTAATTGTGTCCAAGTGCTTACTTGAGGTCAGCTATCAGCGTGTCGCGTATCAGCTATCAGCTTATGCGTTACCTCACAGGCTTCTAGCCTGTGCGACGCTACTTGACTTTTGAATAAAACAGGTAACCATTAATTTATCTGAGTTAAGTCTGCTGAGCGCTGAGCGCTGACCGGTGAATGCTTACTACTTGAGAAAGGCACTATACCGCTGGAACCGGCACCCCTTGTGAAGCAATTTCATCTGGAAAACTCTCCTGAGATTGAGATTCCCAAACAGCTGATTTACCTACTGGCAAAGGTTTTAGACCCTGAGTTATTTGATGGAGCCACCACCATTGCGTAGTGCGCACTGCTTCAAAACTAGCTGCACCCATCCAAGCATCAACGCTACCATTAGCGTAAGCCTTGATATAGGGTTCTTCAAAAACTTCCGTTAGCCAATTCGCCTCCCGGATCGTAGTCTGATTGCCGTCTAGAATCAAAACTTGTCCTCCCCCTTGGAGCAGTCGGAAGGATTCATGCAAAATCGACTGAGTTACCTGAGGTGGAGTTTCGTGAAACAACAGTGATGCTGTAACTAGATCAAAAGACTGATCAGCTAAACCCGTCTGTTCAGCCATACCATGAAGCCACTGAATATCCACATTAGCCTTGTTAGCTTTGTAGTCAGCCATGACCAGCATATAAGGTGACAAGTCCAGACCAATCACCTGGGCATCAGGAAACCTCTGCTTTAACATCAAGGTTGTGGAACCGGTGCCGCAGCCCAAATCCAGAATTCGTCGTGGCTTCCCTACTATACTATCAATCAACCCCTGACGCACCCAGGTTTCATTAGGGGGCAACGCATATTGGGTAATTGGGTCGTAGCTTGTGGCTGCACTTCCATTCAAGTAGCCCCCTTCAATACCATGGAAATTCTGAGTGCTGTAATAGTCAGGATAGATTAGCTCAGGGTTACGGAAGCGATCGCACTCAGCTTCCCAATCCATAGTTTCGTTAAACTGTAGCAGCTTTTCTTGATCAATCAAGCTAAAGATGATCGGGGATAAGAAACGCTCCCAAAGTGTGTCTTGATTAACTGCCATAAAAATTTAGTTAAGGAGATGTCAAACCGACTGCTAAAGCAGTATAGCTTGAGGGTGCTTAATCTAGCACCACACTCCTTACCGTTACCGCTTAACATTCCGAGCAAACCGCTCCCGACCCTCTTGCAGATTAAGAGGAATACCATTAGGGTAAGTTTTAGCAATCAGACTCTGGAGTTGTTCAATCCGATTACTAGGGTTAGGGTGAGTACTAAAAAACTCCGGTGGTTGCCCACCCTGTCGAATTGAGTTAAGGACTTGCATCAGTTCAACGATTCCCCTAGGGTTATAGCCCGCTTGTGTCATAAACCGAAAACCCAGGCGATCGCTTTCTAATTCATCCTCGCGTCCATACTTAAGGCTAACCATTTGATTAATGGCTTGGGCAAGTAGTGCTGCTTGCCTACCACTTTGGGCATCATCACTGGCAGCAATACCAACAGCATTAACCAATGCTACCCCAAGTTTCTGCTTAGCCAGATGTTCTGCACCATGTCGTCCCACTACGTGACCAATCTCATGGCCCAACACCCCCGCCAGCTGCGCTTCTGTATTGAGTCGCCTGAGCATGGCTAGAGTCAGAAAAATTTGTCCCCCTGGTAAAGCAAAGGCATTCACAGTGCGGGGGTCACTCAACAAATAGAACTCAAAGGGATAAGGTGAACCAGAGGCTGCCGACTTTTTGACAATCCCCTCTCCCACCTGAGAAATATATCCTTGAAGGGCTTGATCTGGGTAAAGACCACCGTGTTGAGCCGCCATTTGTCCCCGTGCTTGTAACCCAATCACCACTTCCTGACGGGGGGAAAGTTGGATGCGCTGCTTTTCCCCAGTTACTGGATTTTCAGAGACACTGGTAAAGTAGCTGATTAACCCAAACAAGCCTACTATGAATGCAATTCCTAAACGAAGGATTAGTCTACGCACCGATTATCTCCCAAATTTATCCATAGCAAAATACTATAAAACTATTGTTGTGGAAGATATCATGAATTGTTAGAGCCGTTATTATTTCTGTATTAGTCCTGAAAACTTACAGTTGTTTGGCCTAGACACCATCAAGCTATTATGACCCACCATATTTTAGTTGTCGAAGATGAAACCAAACTAGCCCAGTTCATTGAACTGGAACTGAAGTACGAAGGTTATGAGGTTAGTGTTGCCTACGATGGCTTAGCTGGTTTGGGAGCAGCGCGGGAATCTAATCCAGATTTAGTAATACTCGACTGGATGCTACCGGGCATATCAGGACCAGAAATTTGCCGACGCCTGCGCACTACTGGTAATCAGGTGCCGATTATCTTATTAACCGCTAAAGATGAAGTAAGCGATCGCGTTAGTGGTTTAGATGCTGGTGCTGATGACTACGTAGTCAAACCCTTCAGCGTAGAGGAATTATTAGCCAGGGTCCGAGCTCATCTGCGACGCAATCAAACCGAAGACCCCAACATCCTGCAATTTGCCGACTTAAGTTTAAACCATAGCACCCGTGAGGTCTATCGAGGTCAGCGATTAATTGAACTGACTGTCAAAGAATTTGATCTACTCGAATATCTCCTTGCCCATCCCCGACAAGTCCTTACCCGAGAGCAAATCCTCGAAAGAGTCTGGGGTTATGACTTTATGGGTGACTCTAATATCATAGAAGTTTACATTCGCTACTTGCGCCTGAAGCTAGAAGCCAACAACGAAAGCCGTCTAGTCCAAACCGTGCGCGGTGTTGGCTACGTATTGCGAGATTAGTCCTGAGTGAATCAGTCCTGAGTGCGCCAGTCCATCCCGACTCCCGACTCCCGACTCCCGACTCCCTAAAACCCTTGAAAACTGCTATACCTAATAGCTAATACCCAAAACTCATATGGATGCGGGGATGAAGTTTTGCCCTTACTAACTTACCCCCTTGCAGATGTTGTTCCACAATTACCGGCACATCTTGTGGTTTGACTCGGCAATACCAAGTCTCCTCCGGAACAATCCGCACCGTTGGACCAGAACTACACTGTCCCTGGCAAGTTGTACCAATCACGCTAAAGTCAGAAAGATCAGCTTCTTCGAACGCAGCCAGCACCTCAGCTGAACCGGCTGCTAAACAAGACTTATGTTGGCACACTAAAACACAAGGCTTTTCTGTATTGGCACTGTGTTGAGTAAAATCTGTTTCCACGTTGGGTTCAGTTAATATTAAGAATTATTACTAATTTCATCATAATCATTGACTTTTATGCATAGATTAATATAATCACCCCCTAAAATGCCAAATAACTGTTTTCAGTCCTGAGTCGGTTTTGAGGAAGCACAGTCTCCTGTTATGGACAAATGAGCAATGAATAATTACCAATAACTCATTGCTCAACCATCCAATTGAATAGGACACCAGCTTAACATTAGAATGAAGACCACACTTCGAACCGAATTGTCCCTGAATCCGTCATGAATCCAAAACTCTTAAACAATCGCTACCGTGTCCTTGAGACTCTAGGTTCGGGTGGGTTCGGTGACACCTTTCTCGCCGAAGATATCCATATGCCTTCAAGACGGCGGTGTGTGATTAAGCAACTTAAGGCATTGGCCCATAATCCCAAAGCTTACAAGCTCGTCCAAGAGCGATTCCAACGAGAAGCAGCTGTTTTAGAAGCCTTAGGGGAAGGACATGACCAGATTCCGAGACTTTATGCCTATTTCTCTGAAGCCGAAAAGTTTTACCTGGTTCAAGAGTGGATTCGAGGCAATACCTTTACAACACAGGTTAGACAGGGAAAAAAATTTACTGAGATTGAAGTTAGGGAACTCCTAATTAGTTTGTTAAGGGTTCTAGAGTATGTCCACTCTCGCCGTATCATTCATCGGGACATTAAGCCAGATAACATCATTATCCGCCAACGAGATGGGGTACCAGTTCTGATTGATTTTGGTGCAGTCAAAGAAGCAATGAGTACCGTAGTCACCAACTCTGGCACCCCCCACCCAGCATCAATTATAATTGGCACTCCTGGCTATATGTCTTCGGAACAGTCAGCAGGACACCCAACCTATAGCAGTGATCTATACAGTTTGGGGCTGACAGCAATTTTGTTGCTCACGGGTAAAATACCACAGCTATTCCACACAGATGAGAGGACTGGTGAGATTTTATGGCGTCAAGATGCCCCACCCCTTTATTCAAACCTAGGAATAGTGCTCGACAAAGCGATTCGATTCCATCCACGCGATCGCTTTATTAGTGCCAGACAAATGCTTGATGCTCTCCAATCTGACCCTGCATCACCTACGGAAGCCACAGTCCCCATTTCTCCTGGTGCCCCATCAACAGCCAACAAGGGTACGGTAGCCACAGTCCCCATTTCCCCGGGTGACTCACCACCAGCCAATAAAGGTTCAGTGTCCACTATTAAAGGCCCATTACCAGTCACTGTAAAACAAAACGATAGTTACAAGGCAGTTTTAAAGGGAGGTTTAATCGGAGGCGGTATATTACTGATTGTGGTGGCATTTGGTTCGGGATTCAACAAGTTCTTGAATCCCTCTACGACCGTCCCATCCTATGATCAATCTAAATCAACATCATACCCAGACAAGCCAAGTTCTCAAGAATCGCAAGATAAAAAAGTATCATCAAAAGACCCATCACCAGAGACTATTTCATCTTCATCACAGTCCCAGACCAAGGACAAATCACCAGTAACTAAACCAGAAACACCATCATACCCATCACAGTCCCAGACCAATAATCCATCACCAGTAACTACACCAGAGACTACCGTAACTGATCCGGTCACACCATCAAACCCATCACAACCAGAGACTACCGTAACCGATCCGGTCACACCATCAAACCCATCACAACCAGAGACTACC
>NZ_JAAHGN010000362.1:0-6717 GCF_010672485.1 Moorena sp. SIO2C4
CCAAGGATAAACTCAAAGATAAAACACACTGAGATTATCTAACAATTTCACTCCCATCTGATCACTTCAGTTTCCGAGTGTCGCACCACAGAACTGTGACTGGCTGGTGATAAACTCCATTGCTGCAGTACTCACTGGTGAGACTTCCAGAACAAAGGATATGTCAATATCAGCAACCATTAGCCAGTGAAACTGTATCTCTTGCACGGCTTCTTGTAATGAAGCCTGGAAGATTAGCCAGCCATGAATGCAGGCGAAAAGTGTCATCAACAGGTTAAAGTAAGCCGCTGGTCTTGGTCCTGTACGACGCACTATTCCTGTTGCCCAGGGGATAGTTAAAAATGCCCCAATCCAACTGTAAATAGGAACTACCCAAATAGTCTGAGTAAGGAACTCAGTCATCACGCCTTGACCTCATCATTTCATTGAATCAATTAAATAAAAATCGGTACTAATTAGCCCAAACGGATTTTTAAAGTTACGATTTTCCTCGGTTTACAGCTAATAATGTGGTGATTTGTCTTAAATCATTAGTATTTTTATAACTTTATCAGTTAAGGGTTATCTTGGACATAATCCAGGCAGATTTTTCCATAATATTTTTTTGATCATTACCATAAAACGTGGTTATTGACATCATGACAAGTAACCTTTATAGAACCGATAACGCTAACTGATTAAAGGTCAAGTCGGGCTTGACAACTGATCAAGCATTTGTATTAAAGCTCAAATCAGGCTTGACAAGCCATCTATCCACCCATCTCTCCTTAGTCAGGTTAGAGCGACCCAGTTCCCCGTGTCGTAACCCAGGAACTCGGTGACCGCACTCAAATTCTGGCGCTTAGTGAGGATTACTTATCTAAAAGTTATAAAAAAATTATAAAACAAAAGCAACCATTCTCCAAAACGGTTAATTTTCGTTAACTAATCTAGCTGACCCCCTCGGAATGTTAAGTTTTGTTAAGGTCTCTCATTAAGAAGTATTATCATATTTTATATTGTCAAATACGCCAAGGTTCTCTATGCTTAGTTTTGGTTGTCCTTTAAACAAAGATGTTGGGGGCATTCCCCGTCTACTATCTTTGTTTGAGCCGGGGTGTTAGCGTAGCTTGGCCGAAAAGCCAGGGAAACAATGACTTTTGGTCAGGCCAACCCACACCCCCCTCCACCCTTTAATCCCCCCCAAACTAACCATGAGGCGGATTAAGCGGGGAGCAAGGGAAGCACAGAAGCACGACCAATACACTTAGCTACCTGATTTAGCTAGGTGAATTAGCTAGGTCAGTTAGCTAGGTCAGTTAGCTACCTGCAATGGGCTTGGTCGGCTCACGTTCTGACGGTGTATCGAAAAGGCCGATTTACCCGGCAACATTGCAGTTACAGGACTTACGCAAGTGCCCCATAAATCCCCCAATTCTGGGGGACTTTGACATCATTACCCCCCAAGCGAACAATCCCTCGCTTGGGGGGGCAGGGGGGCAAAACCAACTAAACTTCGTAAGTCCTAAGTTATCTGCAATGCCACAGAAACCCTAACTACACTGCCCTAACTACACTGCCAGGTGAGTTAGGGAGCGTTCATCACTATTATTTGACTAATCCACTAGGAGAAAAGCGAAATGCCAATTGCTGTTGGAATGATTGAAACTGAGGGCTTTCCAGCTGTTGTAGAAGCAGCTGATGCGATGGTTAAAGCCGCTCGCGTCACCCTTGTGGGTTATGAAAAAATCGGTAGCGCTCGTGTAACCGTGATTGTGCGGGGAGATGTTTCCGAAGTGCAAGCTTCCGTATCCGCTGGGATAGAATCAGCAAACCGGGTGAATGGAGGTAAGGTGGTATCAACCCACATCATCGCTCGTCCCCATGAAAACTTAGAGTATGTCCTACCAATTCGTTACAGCGAAGCTGTGGAACAGTTCCGTAGCTATTAGCCAAGATGCTCCTAAAAACCATAGAGAGTCTAGAGGCAATTGGCACAAGCTTGGGTGCTGAACTGGTTGGTATGCAGTGACTATAGGTTTAGCAAAGAGCGCTTATATGCCGTCACAACCATCCCACGTGTGGTCAGCGCGTGGGTTGATCAAAATCTTGATAAACGTCTAGGAGTAAAATTCATGTCAATTGCTGTGGGAATGGTGGAAACCCTTGGTTTTCCAGCGGTTGTAGAAGCCGCAGATGCTATGGTGAAAGCGGCTCGTGTCACCCTTGTGGGTTATGAAAAAATTGGTAGCGCTCGTGTAACCGTGATTGTGCGGGGAGATGTGTCTGAGGTGCAAGCCTCCGTATCCGCTGGGGTTGATAACGTTAAGCGTGTTAATGGCGGTCAGGTATTATCTACCCATATTATTGCTCGACCTCACGAAAACCTGGAGTATGTTCTACCAATTCGTTATACCGAAGATGTGGAACAGTTCCGGGAGAGTACTAACGCCATCCGTCCGATGAACCGTCCATAATCGTCCGTCAATTTGAGATTCAATACATGCCGGTGTCAAGTAGGGGATGTGCTTACCATGAGGGGAGAGATTGCTTGATCCACTAGTTTTGGCTTCGCCATATAACTGCTCCCTAATCCATCTCCCCCCAAGTCCTGTCACCCCAAGTCCTGTTATAAGTTAGGTCAATGCAAATTGCCAAGGTCCGAGGCACGGTCGTTAGTACTTATAAAGATCCTAGTCTTAGAGGAACTAAATTCCTTTTCCTGCAATACCTAGATGATGCAGGAGAACCACTCCCCAAGTATGAGGTCGCAGCTGACATAGTCGGTGCTGGTATAAATGAGTGGGTGCTAGTCAGCCGTGGCAGCGCGGCTCGGCAAGTCGGTGAGAGTGACAAGCGTCCCATCGACGCTATGGTGGTGGGGATTATTGACACGGTCAGTGTGGACAATAGCATGCTCTACAGCAAAAAAGACCAGTATTAGTGAGTAGGTTCGGACAATAGTAGCTTTGGGTAGTAGCTTTGGGTAGTAGCTTTGGGTAGTAGCTTATCCCTGGTTATCCATTGCTCGATTCTGACTTGAGCCCTATAGCTTTCCAAAGCAGTTATTTGTAACGATAAGCCATAACGGTAGAGGTTAACTATTAACAATCCAGCAATTTCTGCGTGATTACAATTCCCGAGTGGGAGCAGCAGAAATAACTAACCCCAATCCTCAAGTGTGGGGCTTGACAAAAATCTATTTCATGACAGTGTATCTCAAATAAAAATTAGGAGGAAAACATCTATGGCATTTAGCACCCAGGCAGCTCCCCCAACACCGTGGTCAAGGAATCTGGCCGAACCAAAAATTGATGACACAGCTTATGTGCATTCTTTTTCCAACATCATTGGAAATGTAGAGATTGCGGCCAATGTATTGATTGCTTCGGGAACCTCGATTCGAGCTGATGAAGGGGGAGCATTTTACATCGGTGAAGGCACTAATATTCAAGATGGTGTTGTGATTCATGGTCTTGAAGAAGGTCGGGTTGTTGGGGATGACCAGAAAGAGTACTCGGTCTGGATTGGCAAGAATGCATCAATTACCCACTTGAGCCTGATTCATGGTCCTGCTTATATTGGGGATGATTGCTTTATTGGCTTTCGCTCTACGGTGTTTAATGCTAGAGTTGGCAAGGGCTGTATTGTGATGATGCATGCCCTTGTTCAGGATGTCGAAATTCCTCCCGGTAAATATGTGCCTTCCGGAGCGGTGATTACTAATCAGCAGCAAGCTGACCGACTACCGGATGTAGAAGAGCAAGATAGAACGTTTGCTAACCATGTGGTGGCAATCAATGAGGCATTGCGGGCGGGTTATCAGTGTGCAGAGGATGATTCCTGCATGATGCCCATCCGCAAGGAAATTGCCGAAAATGCTGACTCTAATGGTCATAGTAGCCCTGATAGTTCCCATAAATCTTTCAGATCAATGTCTTCAAATACAGGATTAAGTTCAGAGCTTCAACAACGAGTTCGTCAACTGTTAGGCCAAGGATACCGAATTGGTGCTGAATATGCTGATGAGCGTCGCTTCCGTACTAGTTCCTGGAAGAGTGCTTCCGGAATAGACTCCGATCGTGAATCAGAAGTGCTCCAATCCTTGGGTGATTGTCTGGCAGACCACGCTGGTGAGTATGTCCGACTAATTGGGATTGACCCGAAAGCTAAACGCCGGGTGTGTGAAGAGATTATCCAAAAACCGGGTGGCCAAGTGTCTCGGAGTTCCAGTGGATCTGGTTCAAGCAGCTACAGCCCCTACAGCTCTGCTCCCCAACCTGCTGCGGCTGTATCTAACAATGGCTTAGAGGCATCAGTGGATGATCTAGTTCGTCAACTGTTGTCCCAAGGGTATCGCATTGGTATTGAGTATGCTGATGAGCGTCGCTTCCGGACTAGTTCCTGGAAGAGTGCTCCTGGCATAAACTCCGATAACGTATCACAGGCTGTGGCAGACCTGGGAGCTTGTTTGGCAGACCACGCTGGTGAGTATGTCCGACTGATTGGGATTGACCCGCAAGCTAAGCGCCGGGTGATGGAAAAGATTATTCAAAAACCTGGGGACACTGTCAACCCTGGTGCTAAATCTGCCCCTAGTAGTAGTAGCTATACTCCCCGTTCAACGCAATCCTCAGGATTTAATGGCAGCAGCGCTTCTGGTTCATCCTTGAGTCAAGATATCATTGATAAGATTCGTAACTTGTTGTCCCAAGGTTTTCGCATTGGTACTGAACATGCGGATAAACGTCGATTCCGCACCAGCTCTTGGCAGAGTTGCTCCCCCATTGATTCTACTCAGGTTTCAGACGTGGTTGAAGGTCTAGAAACCTGCTTGGTTGAACATTCGGGTGAGTATGTAAGGTTGATTGGTATTGATCCGAAAGCTAAACGGCGTGTTCTAGAGACGCTGATTCAAAAGCCGTAATCCATAATTATAGCACAGGGAACAGGGAAAGAGGGGCGGGGGCGCGGGAAGTGTGGGAAGTGTGGGAAGTGTGGGTAGATGGGGGGAAGCCCCAATACCGCACTGCATCCCTTAGAAAAAAAACCGTCAAACCCTATCCCCCTAATCCCTTGCTGTCAGAATCATTCAATTTAAATCAAGACCAGCTTATTGATAGCTATTAGACTTCTTGCAACGGTAAAGAAGCCATCAAAAATGATAGTGCTAGAGTCAAATTTAATCCTAAAACCCTTTACCCAGAATTCTTTACCCCGACAATTGCAGCGAAGTCTACTGTGCCCAAAATTATGCACTTGCCTAAACTTCTATTGAGTAATAATTCTCATATACACGTGGAAGGAAATGTGAGCATTGATCCTAGTGCTGCTATTTCAGCAGGGGTAATTTTGCGAGCGGATCCAGACAGTAAAATAACGATTGCAGCCGGTGTTTGTATCGGTATGGGAGCAATTATTCATGCTCACAAAGGTACTGTGGAGGTGGAATCAGGAGCGAGTTTGGGAGCTGGGGTTCTGGTCGTGGGGAAGGGAAAAATTGGCGCTAATGCTAGTATTGGCTCCCTGACGACAATTTGGAATCATTCTGTAGAATCCTTACAAGTGGTACCATCAGCCTCCGTGTTGGGGGATAAGGGGCGTCCATTACCGGAAGAGTCTCAACCAACTCCTGATAGCTTGGAGCAGAAACCTCAGGAGTCGTCATCAACTTTACCTGATCAAAGCTTTACCACTGAATCTGTGAATGGTCAAGTGCCATCCACCAGTAATACGGTGGCTACAGATACCACCGAGACTAATACTACAGATACCAATTCTATAGAGACTAATTCTACAGAGACTAATTCTACAGAGACTAATTCTATAGATACCAATTCTACAGAGACTAACACCACAGAAACTATTGAGGCTGAGAGGACGGCGGAGTCGCAGACAGAATCACCAGCTCCGAAGACTCAGCCTACTGTTCATGGGCAGGGGAGCTTGAACCGATTACTGGATACTTTGTTTCCTTACAATCAATCTTTTAATAGTCCTAGCAAAGATACATAACAGCTGTTTAGACTTATTCCTTTTTTGCGATCGCTTTTAGCGGGCTCTTCGAGCCATCGCATAAGCGCGGAAGCTGAGGCCTTTGGGCCACGCTTTGCGATCGCGAAGCGTGACAATCATGTCAATCGCCTTTGGCGGGCTCTTCGAGCCATCGCTTCATCGCTTAGCGTGACTTTTGGTCAATCCCATAAAAATTCCCTAGATGCAGGCTAGGGTGAGGTTAGGTGATTTTTCAAGGCTTCTGGCACATTAATTGCTGTTTCCAACCCCTGCACGTTCTCCCACTTCGTGTCCTCATTCCAGGAAATGTTTTCGAGGTTTGCCTCACTAAGGTCTGCCCAGCTGAGGTTTGCCTCACTAAGGTCTGCCCAGCTGAGGTCTGTTGAGCTGAGGTCTGCCTGTCTGAGGTTTGCCTGTCTGAGGTTTGCCTGTCTGAGGTTTGCCCAGCTGAGGTATGCCTGTCTGAGGTTTGCCAACCTGAGGTTTGCCGAGCTGAGGTTTGCCCAGCTGAGGTTTGCCTGTCTGAGGTATGCCTGTCTGAGGTCTGCGAAGCTGAGCTTTGCCGACCTGAGGTCTGCCAACCTGAGGTCTGCCAACCTGAGGTCTGCCTCTCTGAGGTCTACCTGTCTGAGGTCTGCCTCTCTGAGGTCTACCTGTCTGAGGTCTGCCTTTCTGAGGTATGCCTGTCTGAGGTATGCCTTTCTGAGGTATGCCTGCCTAAGG
>NZ_JAAHGN010000363.1:0-6717 GCF_010672485.1 Moorena sp. SIO2C4
TTGCCTAACCAGTCAATCAGGCTCTCTAGCTGTTTATTCGTCTTGAGCAGACCTAAACCACGAACCGTAACTTTACCAGGAGAATAGACAAAACGCGATCGCAAATGTTGGGGCAGGTTCTCTTGCAGTAACTTCCAGGCTGGTTCCTCCATGGGTGTTTCTAGGAGAATGTGTTGTTTACCCTCAGGTCGAATTCGGGAAAATCCCAAAGACTTCCCTAACTGTTTTAGCTCCATCACCCGCAGTAATTGCTCTGCCACGGAGGGAATTGGACCATAGCGATCGCTCCAATCTGCTGCGATCTGTGCTAACTCCTTTTGGGAGGCTGCTGCAGCTACTCCTCGATAAGCACTGATTTTTTGGTCTATATCTGGAATATAGTCAGCGGGAATAAAGGCTGTAATCTGAAGGTCAATCTGAGTATCATCTACTTGGGGAATTTCTTGCCCTTGAATTTCCTTAATCGCTTCTTGCAGCATTTCCATGTAGAGGTCAAAGCCAATGGCTTCCATCTGACCGGATTGTTCTACACCTAGGAGATTCCCCACCCCTCGAATTTCCATATCCCGGGTTGCTAACAGATAACCTGACCCGAGTTGAGTGAACTCCTGAATTGCTCGTAAGCGTTTCTTGGCTGCTTCTGAGAGTACCTTCTGGTTAGGATAAAGTAACCAAGCGTGGGCTTGAATCCCCGCCCGACCTACTCGTCCTCGCAATTGGTAGAGTTGGGCAAGACCAAATTTGTGAGCATCTTCGATCACAATGGTGTTGACTCTAGGAATATCTAGCCCAGATTCAATAATCGTAGTACACACTAGGATATCTGCCTCACCGTTGCTAAAGGTGAGCATAATTGACTCTAATTCTGCTGGGTCGAGCTGACCGTGAGCAATGGCGATTCTGGCCTCAAGGATCATTTCCCTGAGTTCCGCAGCAACTTCTTCAATCCCTTCAACGCGAGGTACGACATAGAATACCTGACCGCCTCGGTCAAGTTCCATACGAATGGCGGTGCGGACAGCTTCTGGTTTATAGGGAGATAAGTGGGTTTTAATGGGACGCCGTAAGGGTGGTGGTGTAGTAATTAAACTCATTTCTCGTACCCCCGATAAGGACATATAGAGGGTACGGGGAATGGGAGTAGCGCTGAGGGTCAATACATCTACCTGAGTTTTGAAAGATTTAATTTTTTCCTTCTGGTTGACACCAAACCGCTGTTCTTCATCTATCACCAGCAGCCCTAACTCTCGAAACGTTACACTTTTCCCTAGCAACTGATGGGTACCTACCACCACATCTAACTCCCCAGTTTTAAGGCGTTGAAGAATATCACGCTTTTCCTGGGGGCTACGAAAGCGGTTGAGTAGACCGACATTGATGGGGTAGGGAGAAAACCGTTCTTTGATGGTATGATAATGCTGCTGAGTAAGGATAGTGGTTGGGGCAAGGAAAGCTACTTGCTTGTTAGAGGTCACAGCTTTAAAAATAGCCCGAATTGCCACTTCTGTTTTACCAAACCCCACATCCCCACAAACTAAGCGATCCATAGGGCGATCGCTCTCTAAATCCCGTTTCACATCCTGTATCGCCTTGAGTTGGTCAGGAGTAGGTTGGTAGGGGAAAGAATCTTCTAATTCCTGCTGCCAAGGGGAATCCGCTGGAAAGCAATAACCAGACTGCTGTGCTCGCTGGGCATAGAGCTTCAGCAAATCCACCGCTACTTTCTTAATACTTTTACGGACACGATTTTTGGTTTTCTCCCAGGTTTTACCAGACATCTTGTGGAGTTGAGGCAAACCCGTACCTGTATGTCGAAACCGAGATAGTACTCCCAACTGATCCGCTGCCACCCGGAGCAAACCATCAGCGTACTTGATCACCAAATACTCACGAGTTTCATTATTTATGCTTAATTTTTCCAGCTTGAGGAACTGACCGATCCCATGATTCTTGTGAACCACATAATCCCCTGGACGTAGCTTATTGGGGTCAACCTGTTGGGAGGCAGCACGGCGGCGCTTACGGATATAACTGGGAGTTGCCAAGGTATGCTGCCCAAAGAACTCCCGGTCAGTCACAACCACGATGCGGTAAGTAGGGAGGATAAATCCCTCTAGTTCGGCTAAGCCCGAATACTTGACCGCTACCGCTGTCCTCTGGATATTTAATTTTTCAATAGCTGGGTAATCCCGAGGGTTGGGGACAAACTGGGCAGGACAATCATGTTCTTGGAGCAGGGCAACGGAACGACTAGGTTGGGCAGAAACCAGCCAAATAGAGAAACGGCGATCGCTCTGCTCTCGGAGTACTTCTGCTAGTTTGGCAAACTGGTGGGGTGTTACTGGTACAGAGCGGCTAGCCAGATTAACGGCATTTTGGGTAGTTTCTTCCACCAATTCTGATAAATACAGGATTGGTGGAAGGTTAGTAGGTTGTTCGCGTAGCGTGGCCTTTTGGCCAAGGTTGGCTGGTGGAAGGTTAGTAGGTTGTTCGCGTAGCGTGGCCTTTTGGCCAAGGTTGGCTGGTTGAAGGTTATTAGATTGTTCGCGTAACGTGGCCTTTTGGCCAAGGTTCGAACCTTCAACCTGAAACTGGTTAACCTTCAACGGTGGTGAACCTTCAACCTGAAACTGGTTAACCTTCAACGGTGGTGAACCTTCAACCTGAAACTGGTTAACCTTCAACGGTGGTGAACCTTCAACCTGAAACTGGTTAACATTCAACGGTGGTGAACCTTCAACCTGAAACTGGTTAACCTTCAACTCTAGAGCATGATCAAAATAACGATGGAGACAGGGCAGGGAATGATTCAGTTCCTCTAATTGTTCTTCGGCATGTTCCACCCAGCGATCGCAATGGGCAGCACACTGTTCTGGTTCATCAATGACAATTAAAGTATTTTCTGGCAGGTAATCTAGTAGAGAGGCTGGCTGGTCAAAGGCAATACCCAAGAAACGGCGGCTACCCTCTAAAGACTGACCTTCCTCGAAAGATTCTTGCTCCTGAGGTGAGAGATAAGATTGGATTAGTTCAGCCTTTGAGGTTCTCAGCACTTGGCTAATAATGTGACCAAAATCCGTGGGGGTCAGCACGATGCCGTCAATTTTATCCAGGGAACGCTGGGTTGCGGGGTCAAACTCCCGCAACTGCTCTAACTCATCCCCGAACCATTCCAGTCGCACTGGCAATTCTAAGGCTACCGGGAAAACATCTACAATATCACCCCGCCGACTCCACTGACCTTCTGTTTCCACTAGGGGAACCCGTTCATAACCCAGCTGTGCCAACTTTTGATCAAGGTTTTTGCCATCCCAAGTCATGCCCTGGTTAAGGGTAAGGCAGTAGGGCTTAAAGGCATCGACAGGGGGCAAGTGGGGTTGGAGTGCTGCTTGAGTGGCAACAATAGCCATCCCATGAGTTGAACGTTGAACCAATGAAGGTTGTAAGTCCGAACTTTCAACTGGCAACCTGTCAACCTTCAACCTTTCGACCAAATCTGCCAATACTTGCATTTGTCCCCAGGTCATTTCCGACTCTGGGTCAAAGGGTTCATAGGGGGATGCTTCTGAGGTGGGGTATAAGTGGACTGTATCCCAACCCATGGCTTCCAGTTGGGTTGCCCAGCGACTTGCTTCTTCTAGGGTGCTACAGACTACGAATAGCAGACGTTGGTCTGCCTTGGCCAGGGCTGATGCTACTAATCCCTTTGGCAAACGGGGAATACCATTCAGAGATAGAGACTGTTGGCGATTGAGTTTCGTGAGTAGTTCACTGGTGAGAGGGGAGTGCTCTAGTGTCCGAATGATCGAGGAAAGTGCCATTAGTTCAGTGGGTACTTGACAATAGGGCTTCCAGGATAGCTGTTTCTCTCATTTTACTAGGAATAGCAATGCCTGGGGCAAATTGACTGTTGTTGAATAGGTTAACTTATCTCACCACTGGCATTACCACTGGATGCAGGAGTGTTTCCAAGTCCGTCGGTCTACATTAATTTATTAGGACTTACGCAAATACCTCAATTTTACTCTACCTGTAGGGTGGGCAATGTTTTGCCCACCCTACAGGTAGAGTCTGTGCGTAAATCCTGTTTATCTTGAATAAGGCGAAATCCTTTTTAGGTCAAGGATTCGGCTATAACAGTTTCAGGGGTTACGACTTGATTGTTGACTAATCTTTAGAAGATTTAATCCTCTTAGGTTAGATTAAACAGATATTACCGATCAAAATTTCAATTAATTTCTAGCCAAGATAACCAAGAGCTATCGATAAGAAATACATTACTGACTCAAGCAGCAATAATGGATAATACTGACTTGAATAACTTTAATAATAAAACTCCTCAGGTTCTCGTGGTTGATGATGAGAAGATCCTACGCTTGGTGCTACGTCGTAGCTTGACAAAGGAAGGATATAAAGTCATTGAAGCTAGCAACGGTGAGCAATGTCTGAATATCTGTGAGCAAAAATTGCCAGACATTGTGCTGTTAGATGCCAGAATGCCCATACTTGATGGGTTTACCTGCTGTGCTAAATTGAAGGATAACTTTGGTTCCGAATGTCCTCCTATACTAATGATTACAGCACTCTATGATGAGCAATCTGTAGAACGAGCGTTTGAAGCCGGTGCGACGGATTATATAACTAAGCCAATTCACTGGCCAGTTTTGCGACGAAGAGTACGTCGTTTGATTGAATCAAGTTGGACAATGATACAGTTAAAAATCGCCAATAAAGAGTTGGAACGCCTCGCTACTATCGATGGCTTAACCCAAGTTGCCAACCGCCGAGCCTTTGACAAATATTTTAACAACGAATGGTATCGACTGGCACGGGAAGAAAACCCCTTGTCTTTAGTATTGTGTGACATTGATTTTTTTAAGCGTTACAATGACACTTATGGACACCAATCAGGAGATGAGTGTCTTAAACAAGTTGCTCAAATCCTTGGTGAAGCAGCAAAGCGTCCAGGGGATCTGGTGGCTCGCTATGGGGGTGAGGAATTTGTGGTAATTTTGCCGAGTACTGATATACAAGGCGCTATTCAGGTAGCAGAGACAATTGAAACTAAACTCTACAAAAAGGCGATCCCTCATTCTGGTTCTCTGGTGAGTGACATTGTTACCGTCAGCCTGGGGGGTGCCAGTACGATTCCCTCAGTAAAATCATCCCCAGATAATTTATTTTACGAGGCTGATAAAGCACTATATAAGGCAAAAACTGCCGGTAGAAATCGCCTGGTTCATGTTAGTTACTAATGAAAAAATCAGTAGTCATTAGACTTAAAATATTTTGACGCCAACTAGCATCTTTTCTACGGTCAGTAGGCAATTCTAACACTCTAATGCCTTGGCTAGGAAGTGGGTTTAAACCTTGCTTGAGCTGCTGCAATGATTCAATCAGCTGGTGCTCTACTCCATAAGTCAGACACAACTGTGAAAAATTGACATCTTGGGGTGTGGCAAAGAATTCTTCAAAGGGTGGGTCAAATTTGGCAATGGGCAACATCTCGAAAATGCCACCACCATTGTTATTAATTAATATAATGGTTAAATGACCAACAAACTTGTTTTTAATTAGGAAACCATTGCTGTCATGCAAAAATGCTAAGTCACCCGTTAGCATCACACTACTTTGATTACGATGAGCAATACCTAAAGCTGTTGATAAGGTACCATCAATCCCATTAGCGCCCCGATTAAACCAAGGTCGAATCCTCCTGTTACCAGGTTTCCAAAAGAACTCCACATCTCTGACTGGCATGCTGTTAGCAATAAATAGAGGTGTTTCCGGTGGTAGACATTGGGACAGTAACCAAGCCGCTTTCCCTTCAAACAACTGACTCATTTTAGTCATTGTTTGGTCAACCTTTGCCCTGACCTTCGCTTCAGCCTCACACCACTTTTTTAGGTAAGGTTGCAGGTTATCAGGTTGCAGGTTATCAGGTTGCAGGTTATCAGGTTGCAGGTTATCAGGTTGCAGGTTATCAGGTTGCAGGTTATCAGGTTGCAGGTCATCAGGTTGCAGGTTATCAGGTTGCAGGTTATCAGGTTGCAGGTTATCAGGTTGCAGGTTATCAGGTTGCAGGTTATCAGGTTGCAGGTTATCAGGTTGCAGGTTAGAATCGTCAACCTTCAACCTTTCAACCTTCAACCTGTCAACCGTCAACGATGGTGAACCTTCAACCGTCAACCTGTCAACCGTCAACCTGTCAACCGTCAACTTGTCAACCTTCAACTGGTTAACTTTCAACTCCTTTACCCATATCCCCAGTTGTTCTACACTCATCCGCAGATGAGTTGTTTTGCCATGGAGGGGGTCGAGGTTGTGGTGGCTAGGGTCAATCACCCAACGTCGCGGTTGACATTTATCCAACCAAGCACGCAGTTCTTTGCTAATCGGTAGTTCACCAATGTGAATAACCATTGTGGGTTTTAGCTGTTGCGCTAATCGTGGATTACGCAGGATCAAGTCATAGGTGGAAATTAGATTGGGGTTGAGGTCGCAATAGTTTCTTACCGGTGAGAGCCCTTCTGCTAGTACAGGCCATCTTAAGGTTTTGGACAAGGATGCGATCGCATTACAATAGTCTTTGGGATTTTGGGGTTGAGCTGGACCAGCGATAATTATTCCTTGCTGGGATTCTTGCCACTGTTGTATGACTTTCGCGGTTGCAGGTTGCAGGTTGTCAGTTACAGCTTGCAGGTTGTCAGTTACAGA
>NZ_JAAHGN010000364.1:0-6704 GCF_010672485.1 Moorena sp. SIO2C4
CAACCCAAAACTTCAGCAATTTCTAACTGTGTTTTTCCACTATTCAACAACAGCAAAATTAAAATACGTTCTCTAATATTTCCATTTTCTTCTATTTTTAAGGCTTTTTGAAGTATTGTTTTTTGCTCTTGTGTCAGATAATTTTTTGCTGGCATATTTCCTATTATTGGGTTATTTATTAATTTTTATTATACCAATTTAAATGCCGAACAGCTTAATCAGCGTCAAGTAACAGAAGCTCCAGTTGTATTAATTTGTTGTGGCGATCGCCGAGTTACTCAAACCGATTACATTGAATCGGTGATTCAACTAGGGTTAGATGTTGGTGGAGTCAATGATGCTTATGCAGATTTTATGCGTAGCTCCATTCCTCAATTGTTTGAGTATCATCCCTCGTTTCAATCCACCGAAGCCTGGACAAATCGTCACACTATGTTAGCCGTTGCTCATTTAATGATTGTGGCAAAAAGCTTTGGGGTTGATACCTGTCCCATGGAAGGATTTGTGTCTGCTCAAATTAAAGAAGCATTTAACATTCCTGCGGAAGTAGATGTGTGTTGTTTACTCCCCATGGGATACGCCGCTGAACCCTGTCTTGATGCAGTCGCTCATGGGGGAAACCCCCAAGACCGCGCTGCATCGCTTTAAACTCTATGGTGGACGGTTTGATATCGAACAAGTTTACTATGGGGAGAGCTTTGGAGAATCATTCCAAGTGTAGTACTCCTCAAAGTTTATTAATGACTAATTACAAGATTTGGAAACAAACCCGATGACTGTAACCACAAACAATCAGAAAGTAATCAAAATTCGTAAATCCTCTGAAAGAGGACACGCTAATTACGGTTGGCTCGATTCTTATCACACCTTTTCCTTTGCTAACTATTACGACCCCGCTCATATGGGATTTGGCAAACTGCGGGTAATTAATCAAGACCGGATTGAAGGTGGAACTGGCTTTGGAACTCACTCCCATAGAGATATGGAAATTATTTCCTATGTCCTAGAAGGAGCCCTTGAGCACAAAGATACCCTTGGCAATACAACCGTTATTCGTCCTGGTGAAGTGCAACGGATGAGTGCAGGAAAAGGTATTGCCCACAGTGAGTATAATTATTCAGCCACTGACATCGCCCATTTTTTTCAAATCTGGATTCTACCGAATCAAACTCGATTAATACCAAGCTACGAGCAGAAATTTTATGCACCAGAAGAAAAGCAGAATCAATTAAGACTAGTTGCTTCAGAGGATGGACGGGATGGTTCTGTGACCATTCATCAAGATGTTAATGTCTATGCCACGAATCTGGATGCTGGTGCATCAGTAATAACCCATGCTAATCAAGATCGTCATATTTGGGTACAAGTAGCACGAGGTCAGGTCAAGTTAGATAATTACTTGCTACAAGCTGGTGATGGTGCTGCTATTTCTCAAGCAGAATCTGTGATGTTAGTGGGTCAAGAGCAAGCAGAGGTGTTGCTGTTTGATTTGGCTTAAATCGAGATATCTGAGCATCTGTACATTTGAAGTTACTGGTTTGCCATTGGCTAAAACCTTGATTTTTACTTTCACTTGGGTAAGTCCTATCGCCATTCTTGATAGCGGTAAACAAAAAGGGTTTCAGGCTAGATTGCCCCTGGTGACAGCTTCGCTAGTTCTACCCCTGATCGATCAAACTCCATCGAAGATCCGACTATTAATCCAAGCTACTAGAGCAAAGCGGGTTCCTCGTGTAACGGGCTGTACCTGGTGAATCCAACTGGATGGGAAGAGTGTTGCTGAGCCTTGCTCTGTGCTAGCCACTTGTACAGCTTTCCTAAAGATGAGACTTCCCCCCTCATAGTCTTCAGGTGGGCTAAGTTGAACGACAATGCTGATACGGCGTCCACCAATTACACCTTTGTTGACATCAGTATGTTCCTTATAATGACCTCCGATCCCGTAACGTAGGAGAAGAATTGGTTCTGAAAATTCCTTCTCAATATTGAAGTTAAATACCTCGTTAGCCTGATCTGCACATGCGATTAGGCGTTGATAAAGCCAGCTATACTCAGTTAATTGAGGGATCTTGAGAAGATGTGCCCATCGATAAGAACGGTCAATTACTTGCTTAGAGTAGTCATGACCGACACGAATTTTTGCTTCTTCCAACTCGTGCTTCGCTGCATCTTCAACCAGGTCAACACACTCTCCAATAGAGAGAACTCCAGGGAAGGTCATTAAATGTTGATGAGGGGGTTGAGGGCTTACCACAATAGACATCAGATAATTTCCTATGGGAGAATTTAATGTTTCATCTATCTTCGGCGTGGAGACTCCCGTTATAGCGAAGCTTAACGGTGAGAGGAAACGCCGCCCTGCTCTATTGTATGACTTCACAATAAGTGGTGTATAATGTGAGTATGATTCAACGTGCCTATCGCTATCGCTTTTATCCAACGACCGAGCAAGAAACTCTCTTGCGACGGACACTGGGTTGTACTCGGTTGGTTTACAACATGGCTTTAGCAGCTAGGACTCAAGCTTGGTATGAGAATCAAGAACGAGTTGGGTATGCACAAACATCCTCAATGCTAACAAGTTGGAAAAAGCAAGAAGAGCTTAGTTTCCTTAATGAGGTTAGCTGTGTACCGCTTCAACAAGGCTTGAGGAACCTTTCGGCGAAGCCGACGCTACGCGAACAAAAAGCCTTTGCGAATTTCTGGGCAGGACGTGCTAAATATCCCAATTTCAAAAAGAAACATAATGGCGGTAGTGTTGAATTTACTAAGTCGGCTTTCCGTTGGAAGAATGGGCAAGTGTTTTTAGCTAAATGCTCTGAGCACTTGCCAATCCGATGGAGTAAAAAAATACCTGAAAATTGCACTCCTTCTACTATTACTGTCAAGTTGGATGCTAGAGGACGTTGGTATGTATCTCTTCTGGTAGATGACCATACTATTAAGCCTTTTCCAAAAACTGATAAGTCTATCGGTTTGGATGTGGGCATAAATAGCTTGATCGCTACTAGTGACGGAGAAAAGATTACTAATCCCAAGCACTTTAAGGGGTTACACCAGAAATTAAGACGTGTTCAAAAAGTACTGTCTCGCAAGAAAAAAGGTTCTAACAACAGACAAAAAGCTAGACTAAAAGTAGCTAAAGTACATGCACACATAACTGATACCCGTAAAGACTTTTTGCATAAGCTGACTACTCAACTGGTACGCGAAAACCAAACGATTGTCGTTGAGGATTTAGCTATAAAAAACATGGTGAAGAACCATAAACTTGCCCTTGCTATTAGCGACGCTAGTTGGGGGGAATTAACTAGACAACTGGATTACAAATGCCAGTGGTATGGTCGAGACTTAATTAAGATTGACCGATGGTTTCCTAGTTCTAAAAGATGTGGGAACTGTGGGCATATCGTTGATAAAATGCCGTTGGATATTAGGGAGTGGAAGTGTCCTGAATGTGGGATTATCCATGACCGTGATATCAACGCGAGTCAGAATATTTTGGCGGCAGGACTTGCCGTGTCAGTCTGTGGAGCGAACATAAGACCTGACAACCATAAGGTTGAAGGGCAGTTGCGAAAATCCCGTTCGCGTAGCGTCGGCTTTCTCGAAACGGGAAGGAAACAGAAACCTAAATCGTGAGGTTTAGGAATCCCCCACTATAGCGGTAGCTTAGTGGCGGGAGGATGTCAAAGAGAGAAAAGCTACAAGAGTCCGTCGTTCCCCTCGAACAACAGGAGTCACCTCGTGGAGTAGATCACCTGCACTGAGTACCATCTGAGTTGACAAAGGATGATATATATTGGTAGACCCTCCTTGATCATAAACAACTAGATCGCCACCTTCATCAGCTTCCTGAAGATGAATAATAATTGCTAAATGTCGCAGTGGATCGGAATCATTATCATAGTGAGCACCAATATAGCCTCCAGGTCTCATAACATTCAACTGAATGCGTCGAATTTCTAGAAATTTAGCACAGGTTATGAACTGAAAAAAGGCCTTCATTGGCTCCTTCAGGAGGATATTTTCAATCACTGTGCCAGTAGAGGTAAGAGTTTGTAGATAAGGTGTATCGGTCTTCAGACGACCCACTTCTAAGTTGTGAGTTTCCCCTCTGTCACCCACAGTAACCGAGCGAGTAGGAGTCTTGCAGGAAATATTAAGAATACATTGATAGTCTTCAGGGGTCATTGGAGTTTCATTAAGGGATAGAACCAAGACTCCATACTTGGCAAACTTATAGCGCAAATCACTATACTGAGAACTAAGCTCCAACATCTAAGTTTCTTCTAGCCTCTAAAAACTCTTTCTTGAACACCAAAACCTCCAGGAAGCTGAAGATGTAGAGCATAAGACTGATAGCATAAAATCCATTCTTCAGCCAACTTTCCCCCTGGCTTGATCATACAATCACTAGACTGATAGCATAAAATCCATTCTTCAGTCAACTTTCCCCCTGGTTTGATCATACAATCACTCAATATTCCTGGGCATCACTATTGAATCATGTTTCGGTAAAACCCAAAATCTGGATTTTACCGAGTCAAACAACACAACTGAGATGCACCCATTCTTGATAGGGGTAAACACAGATAGTTTGTAGGAATACAGCAATGTTTCCTACAAACTATTTTTGATTCATATTGTCTATTCACATTATAACTAAGAATATGACTACGTTCTGGTAATAGGTAATAGGTAATAGGTAATGTGTAATGGGTAATGGATAATGGATAATAGATAATGGATAATGGGAAATGGGTAATAGTAAGCCAATAACCAATGACCAATAACCAATGCCCAATTACCAAGTAACTATCTTTAGCCTTCTTTTCCCTCAGTCTTATGACTAGGATTTTTTACCTTGGCGTTTCTGTACTGACGTTAACCCCATAACTCCGAACGCAAACAGCGTACCTACTAAAGTTCCTGGTTCTGGTGTGGATACACTGCCTGATGGTGGCCTCGGTGTGTGTGTAAGTCCGCTGATAACAAAGACAACATCGTTAAAGTCTTGGTCTCCTGAATCATGGGCTTGCTGGGATATCCAATCGTCTTCAAATCCTAGCATCACAAACTTTTCCCCTCCAAATTCAACTTCATAACCCAAGAGATGATGAATCCGTCGAGATTGAATCTGCCGAGCTTGAATTCGTCGCGGATTTTTTCCCGATTGGAACCAAAGTACTTGTCGTTTTCACGATTATCATTGTACCCATCGGACTTTATGAAAAACTCAATAAAGGTGTCACCGACAAAATTCCCCAGATTTACACCTTGACCAAGTGCCAAAAGACCATCGTCGTTAGGGAGAATGCTCAAGGGAGAGGAAACATCATCAAAAACTATTTCTTTACTGTTACCATTATCCACAGAATAGAATAGTTGATTTCTGAAACCGGCTCCTTCGTTGATAAAAAAGACTTCCACATCGTTGGCACCACTTTCCCAGCGCAGAAAATTAAAATCGATTTCAGGCAAATCCTCTTGATTTATCATTAATCTTTCTTCATTTACGAAATCGTTAAAGTATTACCACTGCTCATAGGTTAGTTTTGGTACGTAATTCCCTGAATTGCTATACTGTTGATTGTATTCTTGCTCAGATACATTTGCAGATGCTTGATTGGCAGAATACAAAACTCCTAAAACAGTAGCGGTCGCCATTAATCCAGAAAGCAGTTTATATTTAATGAAATTGACTTAACTGATTAGACACTTCGTGGTTGTATAAATTAGGGAGTATAGAGCTGTTTTGTCTGTGCATTCCCTCTTATTTATCAGTGTCTCTGTCCGATGTATAGCGTTTCCTTTATGATTCGTGAAATATATTGGCCGAAGCTATCGCTATAACCCAAGCCCTGCAAGGATTTACGATTTTACCAATTTTACAAATGATTTAGGATTGCTATATGCGATCGCGTTTATGAAGATTTGATGCCAGGTTTAACTTTTGTATAAATTTTAAGGATGATAGCTGAATGCTTACGCTAGGAGTATTATGGTTGTTCCTGAGATTGTTGCAGCCACCCTTGGCAGTACTGAATCAGGGTCCCAATGCGATCGCATACTCCCTTCTGCCTCAATTTGGCTGTCTGGGCACTCCGGGATGCCTGCAGAAGCATCAGGTCATTTTCCAATAATCGGATCTGTTTGTGAATTTCCGTTTTTAGGGACTGCCATCGAGAGGCATAATCCAGAGGTATGTCTGAGGCACTAATACTAGCGATCTCAGTGATGAACAGCCCCTTTAGTGCTTGAAACTGCTCCTGAATTGCTGATCGGGCCACATCATCAGCGCCAAATTTGTAGTACATTTGTTCTAGGGCTTGTTGGAATTCTCGTAATCGTTGATTATGTGATTGAGATAACATTGTGAGCCCTATTAGCGTAAAATTATAAATGTAAAGAATTTTTTCTTTTTAAAGACAGGGCAGTTACCAAACCAACAATTTGGCTCTGCCACTTAAATATTGGAGGAAGCTTCCATCTCTTTGAACTTGAGCATCCGGACAGCATTCTGGCTTGACGAAAAAGGAGGGTGAGAGGAAGCTTTACTTAAACCGACTGCTGAAAAGGGTTTGGCTGCATCGACAAGCTTGCCACCCTTCTGAGTCAGTACTCATTTTGGTAGACTTCGGTTTTCCTAGACTCCGGTATCTATTTTTTCTCTGAGGGGCAAATAATTATGGACGCGATCG
>NZ_JAAHGN010000365.1:0-6702 GCF_010672485.1 Moorena sp. SIO2C4
TTAGTCATCATTAGCGTCCTGCTCGATGCTGGAGCTGCCAGCAATTGGCAGTATCATGAACCAGAAACCGGACTAGTGTTTCGCCGTTCCGAAGGATTAGCCGTTGCTAGTTTCCGCATGTTCTGTCAGGGAGCTTTCTCCAGCGACCCAGACCTACCTTGGCAAGTCGATGCCAAAGGACTTCAATCCTTGAGTGCCCACCACTTAGCCCAGGGATTCCAGGTCAGTCAAACCAATCCACTCATAGGCATAGAGGGTAGGCTAGCCTTACTACAGCGCTTAGGGCAATCCCTAGCTATTATACCACAGATGTTTGGCAAAGTCAATCCTCGTCCTGGCAACTTAGTAAATTACTTGGTAAATGACTTGGTAAATTACCACTGGCTAGATCAGTTGCAGGTTACCAAGGGATTGCAGCTTAGCAACTTAAACCTTGAAAGTTGCCAAGACAACCAAAGCTGGGTCAAGCCACTTACAGATTCACAACCTCCCCAGGAACAACCTGCAACTTGTCAACCAGCTAACCTACAACCTGGCAACCAACAACCTGCAACCTGTGAACCTGCCAACCTTCTGAGTGCCACTAACCTATTCAGCACCGTCCTCGAAGGATTAGGGGATATTTGGCCAAAACGAGAATCAATAGCGGGGGTCAACTTAGGGGATGTGTGGCAACATTCTGCTCTCAAAGGGGATAACTATGGTTCCGAGTATGTACCATTTCACAAACTCTCCCAGTGGTTAACTTACTCCCTATTAGAGCCATTGCAGGAACTGGGTTTAGAGATTACTGAACTTGAGCAGTTGACCGGCCTAGCAGAATATCGAAATGGGGGCTTATGTTTAGATCTAGGATTACTAGAAGTCAAGGATAGCGCTATTTTACAACAGTCTCACTTACCCAGCTCCGAAGTGATTATTGAGTGGCGAGCACTCACCGTTAGTTTGCTAGATCAAATAGCAGGAACTATTCGTCAACAACTGAACCTGAGTGCTACTGAATTGCCACTAGTAAAAGTTTTACAAGGAGGAACTTGGACAGCAGGACGTAGAATTGCTGCTCAATTAAGACCAGGAGGCTCTTCCCCGATTCAGATAGAAAGTGATGGCACAGTCTTTTGACAAAATTTGACCTGCTCAATTGGGTACTCAAGTCTAGTTGGGTGATCTAGTAGTTGGTTCAGTTACCCATTACCCATTACCCATTACCCATTACCCCTTACCCCTTACCCCTTACCCTCAATAGCCTTTTTTCGTTCTTCGAGGATACTGCGAATGGAAGCTGTATCCAGAATTCCCATCACTACACCGTTGTCACTAACCACAGGTAGCTGATCTAGCTGCTCTTTCTCCATAATTTTTACAACCTCTAACAGGGAATGGTCTGATTGAACAGTTTTAAAAGTCTTAACAGACTTCATCAGTGCTCTTACTGGAGTCACCGGCCAATTAGAGGTAGGAACAGTTTTGATATCATCGACTATCACAACTCCTAGCAGTTGGCCCGCTTCATCAGTTACTACAAACTTGCGCCACTGATTTTTACCGATAATGTACTCGTTGGCAAACTCCCTTAGAGACAAATCAGCGAATACAATTGGGCTGTTGGCAATGATCGCATCTTCTGCTGTCAACCCATCGAGCTGGTCTTGAACCATAGCAGATTGGGCAGACATGCCAGCATTTTGCAGCAAGAACAAACCAATTAAGGCAAACCAGATGCCATTAAAGCTACCATAAAGTAGGATTGGAAGCACTCCATAAATAATTCCTCCCCAACCAAAGAACTGACCAACACGGCTAGCAAATAACACACCTTTGTGTGGGTTGTCCGTAACTTGCCAAACCAGTGCCTTCAGGATGTTACCCCCATCTAGGGGTAAGCCAGGAATTAAGTTGAACAATGCTAAAGCCAAATTGATGGAGGCGAGGAGTCCAACAATTGATGCCAATGAACTAGCTAGATTAGCATTAGCCTGAACGGCATATAGTAGAGCAAATAGTAGCAAACTAACAGCTGGACCAGCAATCGCAACTAAGAACGCCTCTAGTGGACTTTTTGATTCTTTCTCCAGGCTAGCTAGACCACCAAATAGGAAGAGAGTGATAGATTTAACCTCAATTCCCTGCTGAATCGCTACAAAACTGTGTCCTAGTTCATGAGCTAAGACAGAGGCAAATAACAAAAGTGCAGTCACAAATCCTAAAAACCATGGCAAAACACCGCTCAATCCTGAAAAATTTGTTAAGTCACCTCCGAAATCAAAGGTGACTAAAGCTAGGACTAGAAACCAGCTTGGATTCACATAAAAGGGAATCCCAAATAAATTCCCAACACGAATACTGCCGTTCATGCAGACTACCTCAAACTCTCCTAAGACGTTTTTTTATACCAAGTTGGCTTCTAAGGTAGTAGATAGGTTATGGTTCATAGTTAACATTTCATGAAAAATAGTTCATGAAAAATAGATCATGATACCATTGCCAGTTATCCTTGGCAGTAAAGGGTTTATCGCTTTTGCCAATCAACAATCAACCAAGAGCAATGAACAATTAACCTACCTGAAGGCAACTCGATAGTAGTTTCGTCTTTCATGGTTCTATCGTAACGAAATGTAAAAGATTTGCCGATTGCTAAAATGCCGTAAAATCCGTCCACGCTTAGTGCGGTTTTAGGAATGCAGGTGGTTTGACCCCTCTCTGTTTCCATCGGCATAATAAAATTAAGCACCGCTCTTAGCTCAAGCGTGTTTAGAGCAACATCTTCTTTAAGCACTACCCCCCTTCCTACTAGTAAAACTGACTAAACGATGTCCGTCTTTCAAACCAAAAGCACCCACTCTTACAACCAACAAGACATCCAGCAAATCCTCAATCTAGCCCTGGCACGTCAGGAAATGGTTGAAGAATTTTCCCGTGAACAGTTGGTGGAAATTGCTTCAGAATTAGGGATTTCAATCCACACTCTCTTGGAAGCAGAACGAGAATGGCTAGCCCAACAACAAGAACAGCAAAAACGTCATGAATTCAATAGCTACCGACGTAGCCAATTCAAAAAAAGTTTTGGAAAATTTGTAATCGTTAATAGTTTTTTATTGGCGATTAATCTAATTAACGTTGGTTTTAACTTTGCTGCCCTGTCTTGGTCTTTATATATTTTCTTGTTCTGGGGTTTGTGGATAGCACTCAGAGCCTGGAATACTTATCAAGTACAGGGCGATGACTACGAAAGAGCTTTCCAAAAATGGAAACTTCAAAACCAGGTCAAACAGATAGCCCAATCAACTTATTCTAGTCTCAAAAACTGGATTCAAGACCAAGGACTAACTACTAAGGACTAACATAAATAATTTGAGCTAAATCGCTCATCAACAATGTTTCTTCCTGAATATCTCCTAAAGCATGAGCCACTGCGATCGCTTTTTCATAAAAAGCCCGAGCTTCCAACAAGTTACCAGTGTCTTGATATAACTGGGCAAACAACTTTAGAGCAACAAGCTCTTCACGGCGATTGTTTTGTTCTTGTGCCAAAGCCAGATATTCCTTCAGTGCTTTCACCGCTTGCCGATTCTTACCTGTAGCGATATGGGTTAACGCTATACCCTTAATAGCACGAATCTGATTGAACACATTGTCAACTTTCTCAGCCAGTATCTGGGCAATGCGGTAAGAATACAAAGCATCTTTTTCCCGTCTAGCGGCGAGATAGGCATCTCCCAAGTTATTCCGGATATTCGTCTCACCCAACTTATCCCGAGAGCGACGCCGTAAAACTAGGGCAGCTTCATACCACTTAATCGCCTCGGGATAATTTCCCCCTTGAGCTGCCACTAAGCCTAAATTATTCAGACTCAACCCTTCACCGTCATCATCCTTAATAGTACGGGAAATGGTCAGTGCTTCCGTAAAAGCTTCCTGAGCCGCTTTGAGGTTTCTCGTTTGCAGCAATAATATTCCAATATTATTTATACTATAAATCTGTGGCTGAAAACTTTGTTGAGAACGGGCAGCACCCAAGCCTCGGCGCAAGGCTCGCTCTGCATCTTGATAGCGTCCCAACTTGGCGTAAGTCTGACCTAGGGAATTGTAAGTCTTACCCAATCCCTCAAAGTCACCAATTTGCTGATAAATTTCTCCCGCTTGGGACAAATACGCGATCGCTTCGTTCAAGTTACCACTCTGTTTGGCCAGCTCTGACTGTTCCAGGAAAAAATCTGCCCGATTTCTTGCTCTGCGGTCACTACGATTGTCTAAAGGGATTGCCAGTTGTTGGTCGATGCTCCGAGTCTGACCCCAAGCCATAGGGCTAGCCAACATTACCAAGGGAATAAAGGCTAGCGCTATGATTCCGGAAAGACTAGTCAGCAACCTGCTACGATTCGCCATACCAAAAGACTCCGTTTGATCAACGTTTCTGCTATTGTTGAACCTATAATCAAAGTACCCCGATCAAGGGTGCAAACTAACCGCCCCTTATTCACTCAAAACCGGTACTGCAAATAGATCAGATTCTTCTCGATTCTTGGCTTCGACCCCCAGATAGACCACCCTAATATCATCGGGTAAAGCAGCTTCCAACAATTCATAGCCTTCTTGAAGTTCTTTTCTCACCTCAGCTGGAGTAATCATTTCTCCCTCCGCTTGCAGATAAGCCGCAATTCGCGTTTCACTCCAGTGAAAGGTCTGAGCCATGATTACCATCAACCGCACCGCTGGTGGCAGCTGTTCCAATGCCATTTCCAGATAACACCACAAGGGTGGTGGTGCTACCTTCAGGTTATAGTGAATAGATTCCACTGGTGGCAAGTCGGCCTGGTTAATACAAACCGCCGTTAGGTTTATAATCTGGTTTTGGAAGGACGTTGACTCTAGTCCATAATCCTCCCGCAAATCCATGCCACCCAGTTCGTGATAGATGTGACGCCAAGTCAGAGCAAATAGATATTCCGCCTGTACAGGCGATCGCGCTGAGTGGCGCACTAATGTATAGACAATAGGACTGTAGCGACAGAAAATTGCTGTAAAGTACTTCCCTTCAGACCGATGACGCTGAAACAAAGTCAGCAATTCCTGATCACTATGATGAAACAGTGATTTAATAAGTGGATGCTTAGATTCAGGAAAATTGGGAATTTGCACAATCTTTCAATAAAACCTGTAATTAGGAGAATTAGAGAGGTGCCCTTGACCTTAGGGAATTTAATTCGCCACAGGTCGCACCTGTAGATGCATCCTGATCTCACCACAACCCCCTCGTGTTGAGAAAGGGGAAATGCCGATGATTAACTGGCATTGGAGTTGATCAATCTCCAAACCTAGTATCCTAGGTCTGGACTAGACCTCAAGATGAAGGAGATGGATGCCGATACCAAGTCTACAACCTGTGGTGCTCCGATGCTCCTTCAGTTGAAGCTAAAATTGAGAAAAAGCGTTCGCGTAGCGTGGCCCAAAGGCCATCGCCAAGGTGCGCGCCTCCAAGGCCGTGAGGGATTGCTCACGGCCTTGGGTCGCACCTCAATGTCTGATGGTAATAATATTACCTACGATTGGACAAAAAGTTCATAAGGACCTTTAAACTAATTTATCCAGTTGCTAACTCTGTTTAAGTTTATGATTCTATCAGTTGATATTATTTCCTGGCTAACTTCGCCCCTGCCTCTTGGCGCATTTTTACCCTCTTTGCCTTTAGATAGCCTGTTTTCCACTCAAGGTATCATGGTGATGCTCCTAGGGGCCTATGCCTTTGCCATGTGGATGTTTTTGACCAGCGCTCCAAAAGTTCACACCATCATGGTGTCTGATTTGGCAATAGCGCGACAGTTTTATGAAGGCTTGCTAGAGTTATCCGCAGCAGAAGTCCCCCTACATTACTACTATAATTACGAGCAAACCATGGGGAGTACCAGCATTGACCCCCTATATATGTCAACCAATCTGGGAACCACCCAAGCGACCCAGTTCAGTGGTGCTGATGGGCTATGGTACCAGTTAAAGAAGAATACCCAGCTCCACGTGATTTCCGGAGCTAGCTTGGGCAATAAAAACCAACAACGTCACGTGTGCTTTGACCATGAGTGCTTGGATCAAGTTTTGATGCTGGTGCAGATGAGACGGCTGAAATACAAAGTGCGCACCCTCAAGCCCCTGAACTTTTTGGTCAAGGATGTGGACGATCGTGTAATTGAACTGGCAGAAGTTTCTAATTAGCGGTTAAATCAATAATGGTGAGTTAATCAGGGATTAGGCGGGTAACAATTGCGCGTAGCGCACCAGCCTAAGGTTTTACGCCTAATCACATTTACCAAAAATTTTGGGTAATCGCGCCCCGTCCTTATAGGACGGCTTTCTTTTTAAGTTAAAACTTGACAGTTTTCGCACTGCGTGTTATTATAAAAGTATAAACAAGAAACCAAAAACTAGATAAATACTATCTAATCATAAGTAGACAACGTAAAAAATATGTAAGAGATACATATTGCGTAATTTGGTCTAACGACTTAAACGTCTATGAAAAAAAATTAGATAAAAAAAGTATCTATCTATATGTAAAAAAAAGGTAAGGTACGGTGGGGCACACCGAAACCTAGATCTATAATATCTAAACTCTTATGGAGAATTGTCCTCTACCTTTCCTGGTTCCGACCTGGTTTGGCAAGACAGCTCGTTGAAGTAAGAATCCCCGTCCTTATAGGACGGGGAGTG
>NZ_JAAHGN010000366.1:0-6702 GCF_010672485.1 Moorena sp. SIO2C4
GATGAAATTCCGATTTTAGCAGTAGCAGCAGTCTTTGCCCAAGGAACTACTATCATTCGGGATGCAGCAGAACTGCGAGTTAAGGAAAGCGATCGCTTAGCGGTGATGGCATCCCAGTTGAACCAGATGGGAGCTAAGGTCACTGAATTGCCCGATGGTCTAGAGATTATTGGTGGTACTCCCTTAACCGGTACAGACGTGGATAGTCATACTGACCACCGTATTGCCATGAGTTTAGCGATCGCAGCCCTCAATTCCCAAGGTACAACTACCATTCACGGTGCTGAAGCGGCTGCCATCTCCTATCCAAACTTCACTACCACCTTGCAAGAGGTAATTAAGGCTTGTTGACCGTAAGTATTCAGCTATCAGCTATCAGCTATCAGCGGTCAGCTGTCAGCTTTTGAATACAAGAGGTAAGCATTCGTTTAATAGTCACGAAAGCACAGCGCTTGTGGCCTGTGCCACAAAGAAGCCTGTGCCACAAAGCACCGATTGCGCTACGCCCACGCTACGGGAATGGCCAAGGGCTTTTACCCAGACTTTCAATTCTGATTAATCTTGAACTATTAAATTCTATCCTTAGAGGTTTATTTTAAGCATTAGGCTGACGGCATTAGGCTGACGGCTGACCGCTCAAAATAAATAAAAGTAAAGGGTAAAAGTTTCTAACATTACCCTTTACCCTTTACTAGTTACCCTTTAACCCAAATTTTTCCCCGAGCAGCTAGCCTAACTTATGAAGGCTATCACTCTATTTCAGGGATTGGAGAACTTAACAAAGCTAGTTTATGCAGCTGCTTGGCTTTGGATAGGAACAACCTTTCGTAGGCTTTAATATCCTTATCCTGAGCAAATTCCTGATAGTAGCGCTCTTTGCTGGCTAGTTTCATTTTTTGCAGTTCATCACCATCATTTAGCAGTATCTCCAGCTTCTCGTCCAATTCCGATTCATTTTTGAAATAGTGAGCACCAGGTCCTGCAACCCAACGATTGAAGCGATTATTGTTTGCCAGAACCGGTTGACCAGCGCTGAGGGCTTCTACTAAAGAAGGATTAGTGCCACCAACTTGATGTCCATGAATATAGAGTCGTGCGTGGAATCTCAAGGCATTAACCACTGACTTATTATAGATAGCACCAGGAAAGATCACCTCATCACTGGCTGCTTCTAAAACTTGTTTGTGATAGGGTATCTGATCAGGTAAATAGCGACCAAGCACCACCAATTTAAGACCCCGATGTCGCCTGGAAAAGCCAGAAACAATCTCTAGAATCGAGTTTTCTGGTTCAGGTCTGGCAATCACCAAAGCATACTCCTTCGGAACCAGATTATAGGGGGTTAAAAGTTGTGAGTCGGCATCAACAACTTTCTCGGTTCCATAAGGAATCATCGTGATTTTATCAGAAGCTACTTTTCGGGTCAATAAATGACTCTTGATTCCTGGATGATCAGCAATTAAACTGTTAGCTAACCAACACCCAGCCCATTCATTGAGATATAACCAAATTTTTTCAGGAAGCCTCCATTTACTGCGTTTCCATTCCAGACCATCCATATTCATAAAATTGGTAATCCCTTTGAGGCGATACCAAATACTGAAGATGGCTGTGTTATAGCCAAGGGTAAGCACGATACCCTTTTGTTTGACCGCATGTAATGTAGATTTCCAGTCAAAAATAATCGATCCCAGTGCGTTGCCATAGGGAACCGGTATATGAACCAGACGAATACCATGCCAGTATTCTTCAAACATCTGATTTTTGTGCTCTTCCTGACAATATACTGTGACTTCCCATCCCTGAGATACAAGATATTTTGACAGCCGTTCCGCGAAAGTTTCAAATCCACCATATTGGGCGGGAATGCCACGGATACCAAGAATTGATAGTTTCAACATTTTAGATGCCCGAGTCTAACAGTATACAAAGGAAAAAACTTGCCTTCCCAATTCACGATTTACTTGGACTAAGTGAGCTAAATCACGAAAATGCACCGAACAGCCGATAACAAACGGCTATCAAAGCGATGCAGAGGTGCGACCCGTGGCGAATTTAATTCGACGACTGTAAGCGCACCTAAGCGGTCTTGGGGGAAACCCCCACTCGCTATTGCATCAAGACAGGTAGATAAACCCGATAATTTTTTTTGCCTACCTTGAGCTGCTTTATCAATCAAGTAGATTTCTAGGATAAGGCTAGGCCATGATTTGTCAAAACTCTGTTAGTTTGGCGCAGTTTGACAATGGACTATTACCTGCCATTACTGAGATAGTATTTATCAACAAACCCTTAAAACCATTAAGTATAATACGTTCCAGCGCGGTTGTTAATGTCAGACTTGATTTGATTGTAATACTGCTGGAACGCACTACCCGGAGCAGAGGGGATGTGACGCGCTTCACGCTGTGTCCCCTACAAATTTAGGATTTGTGTGATCAATAGTCTCTGAACTTTAGGCGGTCGTTGAAGCGGTTGTGCCAACTTGTCAAAACTGCCATAATCTGTTACCATTTCAGGATTTTTTAGGACGAATAACTTGACCATAGATGCAAGAATCACCATTAGTTTTCCAAACGGTTTAACGATGGCTTTGCTATTTAATCAGCCTTTCACACAGTATCTTAAAATCCCTGTCCAAATTCGATATTTTAACAAAAGTTAATGTTGTAAACAGCGGTCAATCAATTATCAATAAACTGCTACATATTGTAGTATCTCCCATTCAATCAACTCAACGGTGATCGACGTGGCACTGAGCGAGTTCATGGAAAAACCTCCAACAATTAAATTGAGCTGAAGCAACATCTGATTAGTGATCAGACTTGAGTGATCAGACTTGGGTAACAGGTTAATCAGACTTTGTGAAAAAACTGTGAACTCATCTATCCGGTAGAGTAAACAATTAGCTATTTTAAGGTAATAAACTACCTAGTGACGTAGATTTGATGATAAAAGTTCCAGGATTTATAGGAGTTACTAAATTTAGTTGGTTTTGGCTCGCTAACCCACCAAATATGGGGGGTAATACTCAAAAAATATACTAAGTTTGGTGTAGGAACGGGGGCAATGGGTAAGTCCTGATTGATCAAAAAAATCTCAAAAAAAATCTCAAACAGCGCGCTGAGTTGGCTTACAGTAAATCGTTTTACCCTGTTTTCAGGCTCAGTCTTGAAGAAATCCCAAAAAAAAGCTATACTGTATGAATTGAATAAGTAACGTTTGCTATATTAGTTTTGCTGTGAAATCTGAGCAATCATGGCTCCCGCAAGTAACCTAATCAGCAACTGGGAAATCAGGGATGTGTTAGAACCGAGTACTCGCCAACCCCAACAACTACCGAAACAATTACCGAAACAATTATTGATAAACGGCCAACAGCCCAAGCTTCAGCCGGTGGCATTTATGTTTCCAGGACAGGGAGCACAATATGTCAATATGGGGCTGGAACTAATCCATGAAATATCAACATTTCGTGATTTGATTGATCGATGCTCAGAACTCCTCAAACCCCATCTGGGTATTGACCTGCGCCATGTACTCTACCCAAAGCAGGAACAGACGAATCAGGCCACAGAGCAACTGAAACAGACTACTATTACCCAGCCAGCCATGTTTGTGATCGAGTACGCCCTAGCTCAGTTATGGATGTCTTGGGGAGTCAGTCCCCAAGCGATGATCGGTCACAGTATCGGTGAATATGTGGCAGCCTGTGTAGCTGGGGTCTTCTCCTTAGAGGATGCATTATCTCTGGTTGCCCTTCGAGGGCAGATGATGCAACAACTGCCTGGTGGTTCAATGCTTGCTGTTCCTTTACCAGAACAAGAGCTGCAATCCCTGCTGGGTCAGGAACTATCCTTAGCAGTGATTAACGGGCCATCCCAATCAGTGATTTCTGGTCCTACTGATGCGATCGCATTATTACAAAACCAATTGGATCAACAAGGGCTAGAGTACCGCAGGCTACATACCTCCCATGCCTTTCATTCCAAGATGATGGAACCGATCTTGGACTCCTTCACCAACCAGGTAAAACAGGTTAGTCTCAATCCCCCACAAATTCCCTACCTATCTAATGTTACTGGCACTTGGATTACAGCCGAGCAAGCAGTCAATCCAGGCTATTGGGCTCAGCATCTGCGGCAAACTGTGCGATTTTCTCAAGGTGTGCAACAGCTGTTGAAACAACCAGAGACGATCCTGCTAGAAGTAGGGCCTGGGCGAACCTTGAGCACATTAACTAAACGACACTCTCAGAAAGCGGTTGAGCAGCTGGTGCTAACGTCGGTACGTCATCCACGACAGGAGCAATCGGATCTAAGCTTCTTGCTCACTACCGTAGAACAGCTCAGGGAAGCAGGGGTATCAGTGGATTGGGATGGATGCTATGGTCAGACACCTGACCAGCAAGACATCCCAAGGCACAAAGGCCAAGAAGAGGATGCCCAAAAAGACAACAGTACTCTGGTAGCACCTGACCAACCTCAGCCAGACTCATCCAACACCTTTGTTGCTCCCCGAGATGACTTAGAACGTCAATTGACCAAAATTTGGGAAAACGTCTTAGGAATCAAATCTATCAGTGTTACAGATAACTTCTATGACCTAGGAGGAGACTCTCTCCTAGCCGTGCGCCTGTTTGCTGAGATTGAGAAGGTTTTCCAGAAAAAACTGCCCTTAGCTTCTCTGCTGATGGCTCCAACTGTAGCCCAATTAGTCAACCAGCTGCGCCAAGACCAAGGAGCAGCACCTTGGTCCTCAGTAGTATCAATTCAGCCCAATGGTTCCAAACCGCCTCTATTCTGTATTCATGGAGCCGGTGGTAATGTTCTCAGTTTTCGGGATTTGGCACATTATTTGGGTTCCGAGCAACCGTTTTATGGACTACAATCATTGGGTCTCGATGGCAAACAGACTCCCCTGACCACAGTTGAAGATATGGCTCGCTGCTACCTCCAGGAAATACGTAGTATTCAGCCCAAGGGTCCCTATTTTCTGTCAGGATACTGCTTTGGAAGTAAGATTGCTCTGGAAATTGCTCAGCTGCTCCGCTTAGACGGTGATACAGTGGCTTTGCTAGCTCTCCTTGAACCTAGCCCTCTTGAATTCTCCACAAGTGAAAAGCAACTTCCCTATAAGCGCAGCTATAGTGACCGATTAAAAGGACTGTTTCAGCGATTGATTCACAGAGGTTTTCAAGACGTAATCAAGCAGCAATTCCTAAAGCTTGTTTCTAAATTATATCAGTCCTTTGGGATTTCTTTACCGCAATCTCTCCAAATCATCAAAGTCCAAGAAGCTAACACCTTCGCTTCAAAAAACTATGTGGCCAAACGCTACTATCCAAACCCAGTAACAATGTTCTTGACCAGTGAGCGGATTGCCCAGTCTCCAGAACTCCAAAAAGGCTGGATAGATTTAGTTACTGGAAACCTGGAAATCCAGGAAATCTCTGGTAAGCACTTAGATGACCAACCAGGGAGTTTTCTCAAAGACCCCCATGTAGAGCTACTAGCTCAAAAAATTAGGGCTTGCATAGATTAGGTAATGGTTAGTTAATTGTTAATTTAAACCTAAGCATTAAGCCGTCAGCGATCAGCTGTCAGCCATCAGCCATTGGCCACGCTGCGCGAACAGCTTTATTCAAAAGCACCTCAAGTATCACCATCTGTAGTCCATAAGCTGAGAGCTGAGAGCTGATAGCTGAATGCTGAGAGCTGATACCTGATACCTGATACCTGAATGCTTACGAATTTATAACTTCCTGATATAGATTCAACATTTGTTCACCGATTATCTCCCATGACCAATTCTCTGAAACTATCACTCGTCCTTTTAGTCCCATAGATATGCGCTTTTCCCCATTAGTTGCTAACTGCAACAGTGCTTGATCTAAATCATTGATCACTTGGGATAGGTTATCGACAGGCACTTTAATTCCCCAGTCTTCTTGAACCATCAACGACGGTCCACCAATATCGAGACAAACCACAGGTCTACCAGAAGCCATTGCTTCCAACACCACCGTCGGCCAATGATCATGGAAGCTCGGATGCATTAACACGTCCACCTCTGCCATCCGTTGTAAGACCTGATCACGGGAAAGCTTCCCCCAAAAACTTACAGCATCACCGCATCCAAGCTCTTTAGCTAATTTCTGTAGTCCCTCCTTTTCAGGACCATCACCAATCAGCCAGTATTCACTAGTGGGGTGTTCACGATGGAACTGGGCAAAGGCACGGATGCCCAATGCAAACCCTTTCCAACCCAAAAATCTGCCAATACTTACCACTCGAAAGGGTTCGTCTTGGCGCTGGGGCAGTTGACCTAATCTTTCAATATCCTTTTGATTAAGACCAAAGGGAGGAAAAGCTTTAACTGGTAAATTGTCTGACCATTGGCTCGCTTCCCGAGATAGAATTAATTGGGCGCGAGAAGCAACAGACCACTGGGTAAAGCGACCTAGGACATTCATCGACACCATCCGAATCCGTTCCATCATGGCCGATTTTAGGGATAATGTCTTCAAGAGTACCGAAGGAATTTTATCTTTAGCGCCACCATTCCAAATCAAGGGCTTTCAGGGTGATACCCCGAAACCGCCATGATATAAGATGATGCTTCCTCTTGTGAAAACGATTTCGTAAAACTTCCAAATGTCTTATTGATAATTCCATCCATATATTTACAATGGTATTTAGA
>NZ_JAAHGN010000367.1:0-6696 GCF_010672485.1 Moorena sp. SIO2C4
CCCGTGTCGTTAATAAAGTAACCCGTGTATCCGAACGCGCCCCGCGTCGGCGAAAGCCGATAGTGATGGCTGGAGTTGGTAAGAAGCCCACACTGTAATCTTCGATGAGCGTGTGGGAGTATGTCACTGACTTAATAAATCTCAAAAAAGTTAAAGGTTAAAAGGGAAAGGTAAGCATATGCGCTACGCGCACACTACTTGAGGTGCGGTCAGCTATCAGCCAACGGCTGACCGCTTATGGCTGATAGCTGAATGCTTACTAAAATTGTTCTTAGAGTACCTCAGTCATCAACCCACTGCAATTGCAACAGCTGCTCCAACAAACCAAGTAACCGATCCTGGTCAATGGGTTTCGGTAGAAAACCTTCACAGCCCAGCATCTGACTCTGTTTCTGAACTATTTCAAAAGTACGGGCTGAAAGGGCAATGATCGGCACATTTTTCAGATCAGGTATTTCCCGCATTTCTGGCACCATGGTAAAAGCAGTTTTGACGGGCATGAATAAATCAGTCAAAATCAGATCGGGTCGGATCGCTATGGCGACATCCAATCCCTGCTGACCATTTTCTGCGGTTACCACTTCAAAGCCTAAGGGTTCAAGCATGTTGAGTAATACCAACCGATTTTCTTTGTTATCATCCACCACTAGCAGTTTGCGTCGTTTTCCGTGGTAACCCATCACAAGACCTGCAATATTCCGTTTTGCTTCGGTAACTTTAACCACAGGTAAGGCAACATCAAACCAAAACATTGACCCCTTAATTAACTCACTTTTAACGTTTAGTTGGCTTCCCATAAATTCCACCAACTGCCGAGATATGGCTAAGCCTAAGCCGGTTCCAGCTGCCCGATATTTGCTATCCCCCGTTTGTTCAAAGGGTTGGAAGATAGTCTCTAATTGTTGAGGGCTAATTCCTATCCCGGTATCAATCACCTCGAAGCGAATCGTCCGATGTTGGATTTGGGAATCTTTCCCCTGATCAAGGGAGGTAGGGTTTTGGTCTTCAATCACTCCAACGTTGAACGTTACATTGCCTTGGTCGGTAAATTTTACTGCATTGTCTAACAAGTTGATCAGTACCTGTCGGAGCCGTTTCTCGTCTGCCTTAACACCAGTCGGTAAGTTAGTGTTTTGTTCAAATCTCAACACAATATTTTTTTCACTAGCTCGCATGCGGATGATTCCAACAACTTCCTCTAAGAAGGTTAGTAAATTAAATTCTGTGGGATACAGTGCCATTTTGCCAGCTTCGATTTTAGATAAGTCTAAGATATCGTTGATCAAAGTCAAGAGATGGCTACCGCTTTTCTGAATGATTTTTAAGCCTTCGAGTTGCTTGGCGGTTAAATTTCGTTCACCTTTGGAGGCGGCTAAAGCCGCATCACGTTGGAGAATTTGAGCATATCCTAGAATACCGTTGAGGGGAGTACGGAGTTCATGACTCATGTTAGCTAGGAATTCACTCTTGGCTTGGTTAGCTACTTCTGCTTTTTCTTTAGCCTCTTGGAGATAGGCATTTTGTTCAGCGAGGGTTTTTGTCAAAAAATATAGTTTTAAATGGAGCCTGACTCTAGCTAATACCTCTTCTTGTTCAAAGGGTTTTGGGATATAGTCTACTGCACCTAACGATAATCCTTTTATCTTATGGTTTATATCAGCAAACGCGGTCATGAAAATTATGGGAATATCTTTAGATATTGGATTATTTTTGAGTTTTTTGCAGGTTTCAAATCCATCAATAACGGGCATATTTACATCTAACAATATGAGATCAGGGGGTTCATACTCTACTTGTTCAATAGTTCCTTCACCATCCATTTCCACTCTGACTTGAAACCCAGCACTTTCCAAAGTTTTGTAGAGAAATGATAAATTATTGGGATTATCATCAACGATTAAAATTGTTCCAGTGTTTGGTGATTGGTTCATTTTCACTTATTGATATATTTCCTAATCGCCAAGGTATGATAGCAAGTCCGGAGGTGCGCTTGACCTTGGCGAATTTAATTCGCCAAGGTCAAGCGCACCTCTTAATCACTTCCTATTCAGGGAAATTGTGACTTGTTACTTATTACTCGTTACTTGTTACTTGTTACTTATTACTCGTTACTTGTTACTTGTTATTGTGTAGTGCAAGCATCTTGTTAGCTGACTATAGGCTAGTCAGCGAGACGCTCACACTCCAGTTACACATTTCGGATGTTCCGAGATCAGTGTTAAACCGGACATGATCTGACTTGGACTAATAATCTCTTGAAGCTGATCCTCGAAGACAGGGAATAGGATTTTCCGTTGACGGCTGAGTGTATTCAGTCAACCGTTAACAGTTAACCGTCAACACTACCGATTGCTGATTAGCTCGCCGAAAGTCGAGATCAACTAGTGTATTGATTCAGTCATGGGATAAGCTGAAATCATCCCCCCTTTGTCTAGGCTTTTGTCTAGACTTTTCTCTACGCTTATGGTTACCTCCTCTTGGTCGTCAATTCTCTATATGTATACTTCCCCTTCTGTAACTCATAAGTAACACCACAAAATTGAACTGAAGCAATTTTCGGCTCTTGAGTTATGCCAAATGGTTTGAATCCTGAAAACAGCTCTAGCAACACCATGCAAGATATCAAATCTATTTCCCTAGCAATTTTACTATTGGCTTCCGTTGTATATCTGCCAAGCTGCAACCTTACTGGGGCTAAGAACAACTCCAACTCAACTAGTAGCTCTCCTACTAAAGTTTTAGATCAAACCCCTGATGCTCGTCTGGTGGAGGAATTGACAACTAGCTATCTCAACAAAACCCCAGCTAGGGCAGTTGCGACTCAGCTAACCGTTGAACAAGCCCAGGCTTTGCAAGACCAATTTGTACAACAGTTGAGCTCTAGTTTAGGAAACGTTGTAGGTTACAAAGCTGGACTGACTAATCCTGCTGCTCAAGAGCGCTTCAAAGTCTCTGAACCCATACGAGGTGTACTTCTCGAAAAGATGTTGCTCAACAGTGGAGCGGTTGTCTCTGCCAACTTCGGTGCTCGACCTGTATATGAAGGAGACTTAATCGTTAGAGTTGGTAGCGAAGAGATTAATAGTGCTACTACCCCTAGGGAAGCTTTAGCTGCTCTTGATGCCGTCATTCCCTTCATGGAACTACCAGATTTAGTTTATGACCCAAAAGTGAATCTTGATGGGCCTGCTTTGGTAGCCATTAATGTCGGTGCTCGCTTGGGAGTTTTAGGAACACCGATTCCTTTATCTGCTACCCCTGATTGGGAAGAACGATTAAAAAATATAAAGATTGTAATTGTAGATAAGGCTGGCAATGAGTTAGCTGTTGGTAAAAGTAGTGCTTTATTAGGAAATCCGTTACAGGTAGTACTTTGGTTAAAAGATTCTTTGAAGGCATCAGGTAAAGTTTTGAAGAAAGGCGATTTACTGTCTTTAGGATCCATGACTCCCCTAGTTACTGTTAAATCTGGTACTACTATTCGTGCTCAATATATTGGATTATATCCCAAAGAAAAGGTAGAAATATCCGTTAGTTTTGAGTAATATCATGTCGGGTATAATAAAGGGAATAGGGAGTCGGGAGTCGGGAGTCGGGAGTTGGGAGGTAAGCATTCAGCTATCAGCATTAAGCTATCAGTTAATGCGCTACGCCCACGCTGCGCGAACAGCTTTTGACTAAAACAGGTAAGTATTAGTTTAATCTATTTTATGTCAGCTGTTCCCATAGCGAAGGAGGTTTATTTTAAGCTGACGGCTGACAGCTGACGGCTGAATGCTTACTGATTAATTAAGCGGATTTACTATTATCTGATCAGTTTCCGAAACTGGGAGATTTGCCGTAACCATAGCCAACCTAAGACGCTGCCAATGGCATAATAGAGGAAATCCCACCATACAAAGGTAGTTCCTAAGATGAATTTACCGATTAAGGAAGCACGAATCGGGGCTAAGAGAGGGGTTTGCCAAAGTTGTAATAATTCTAGGGCACAGGTAATGCTAAAAACTACTAAGGTAATTCTGGTTATTGCTTGGCGATTGGGGATAATAAAAAATATCAATAAACACCAAAAAATCTCATATAAAATAGCACCAGAGTAGTCATGAACCCATTTTTCTCCAAGACCAGAGTAGTACTTGGAAAGAATCCCTAATGGTGTGATAATCAATAGGGATAGGATAATGAGCCAGCGTTGATGAGTAATTTTTAATAGTTTAGTCATTAACGGATTAGACAAATGAATTGAGTGCTGAGGGCGTCAGTAGGTCAGTTGTGAGTTGCGGCAGGAAACGGGCAAGATGCCCATTCCACGCCTGATGCCCGTTCCACGCCTGATGCCTGTACCTCAGTTATGAGTTGTGAGTTATGAGTTGTGAGTTATGAGTTGTGAGTTATGCCAAATCCCTTACATCGATGGGGAAAACCAATAACTTTGCTGCTGTTGTGGTTAGCTGTACAGTTAGTCATCAAGCAAGGGGTGATGGCGACACCGGCAGCAGTTGAAGTAGTTGAGGAACCGAAATCCTTTGGAGACAAGATTTGTCCTGCTGACTTAACTACAGCCATTGATGCCATAATCAGTCGTCCCGAATTTATGCGATCGCGTTGGGGTATTTTGATTCAACCCTTAGCCGACTCAGCTCCCCTCTACAGTCTTGAATCAGAACGTTTCTTTATTCCAGCATCCAATATCAAACTCCTTACCACAGCAGCAGCGTTACGTCAACTAGGTCAGCAATACCGGATTCGCACACCGGTTTATGGTACTGGCACTAGCCCCTATTTGACTTCCTTACGGATTGTGGGACAAGCAGACCCAAGCTTAACCAATACCCAGTTAACAGATGTGGCACAACAACTAAAGGGTCAAGGGGTGACGTGGGTGCAACAGTTAATTGTAGAAGATGGCTATACTCCCTATGGTATTATCAATCCAACCTGGGAGTGGAGCGATAGTTATCTATACTATGGCGCTTCGGTTAATCGACTTATTCTCAATCAAAATACTGTTGGACTAACCCTATTGCCCCAACAGCCAGGAAAACCATTGCGCGTTAGTTGGAGTGATTCCATAGCGGCTAGACAGTGGCGTGTGGATAATCGTGCTGTTACCGGTAAGGCCGGAATACCATACTCAGTAGAAATAATGGGAGTTTTAGGTGAGCCGGTGTTAGTGATTAACGGTCAACTGGCGGCAGATGCTGCACCAGACTTCTGGGGGTTAGCAGTTCGCGACCCAGCCCATTATTTCCTAGAGTCCTTCCGCCGTATCCTGGAAGCTGAGGGAATTGGTGTGATTAAGGCATTGGTAAAAGACAGTTCAGCTGAGATGGTCAGATCATCAGATCAGGGGATGGGAAGAGAGGTTAATAATAGATTTCGTTCTAATGTTAATAATACAGAAATAACCAATACACAAACAACCAGAGAGTTAGCAGCAGTAGAATCTCTTCCGTTAGCGCTATTGTTAAAGGAAATCAATCAGCACAGTAATAATTTGTATGCTGAGGCATTATTGCACCAACTGGAAACAGAGGTAGGGAGTGAGTCTAGCCCTAAGTTGGGTCTGGTCGCGGTTCAACAGAGCTTAACGGAGTTAGGGGTTGACCCAAAAAGCTATAGCCTGGCTGATGGGTCTGGGCTATCTCGCCATAATTTAGCTAGTCCGTTTGCGATCGCACAAACTCTGAGACTGATGGCACAAACCCCATTAGCTCAGGTTTATCGAGAATCCTTGGCTACGGCTGAGGTTAGTGGAACTTTACGCGATCGCTTTCGTGATACCGCAGCTCTTGGTAAGCTCCAGGCCAAGACTGGTACATTAAGTGGTGTCTCAGCCTTATCCGGCTATCTTGATATTCCTGACTATAAAACTTTGGTATTTAGTATTCTGGTAAATCAATCTGACCAATCTGCTGCTACACTCCTTCGTGCTATTGATGAAATTGTTCTATTATTGACTCGCCTGGGTTATTGCTGAGTGTTGAGTAACGAAACTACCTCACCCAATTGAGAAATATTATAATTATGAAACCCCTGGAAATTCCCCCAGACCTTAGACCCGAGACCCTAAATCAGGGTTCAACCAAGTCTCCAATTCAAATCTGTATCACATTAGGGACTCGTCCGGAGGCAATTAAGTTAGCTCCAGTGATTCTTGAGTTCCAAGGCTCTGGGAAATTTAAGACTCAGGTGGTGTTAACGGGTCAGCATCGGGAAATGGTAGACCAGGTAATGCAGATGTTTGAGCTGAGGGCGGATCGGGATTTAGAAATTATGCAGCCCAAGCAAACTCTGACCGATATTACTTGTTTGAGTTTACGGGGGTTAGAGGAGTTATTTCAGGAATTGCAGCCCCAGTTGGTAGTTGTGCAGGGGGATACAACTACGGCCTTTGCTGCGGCCTTGGCAGCGTTTTACCAACGTATCCCGGTGGGTCATGTGGAGGCAGGATTGCGCACCAATGATTTGTTTAATCCCTATCCAGAGGAAGCGAATCGACGGCTGATTTCTCAGATTACTCAATTACATTTTGCCCCCACTCCCCTAGCAGTAGAGCATTTGCAGGGGTCTGGGGTGACTGGCGCAATTCATAAAACTGGGAATACAGTGATTGATGCCCTGTTGATGGTGGCTGAACGGGAACCAGTGTGTGAGGTTCCGGGTTTAGATTGGGAAGGATACCGGACGATTTTG
>NZ_JAAHGN010000368.1:0-6687 GCF_010672485.1 Moorena sp. SIO2C4
TTTTGGCGTTGCTGAATCAAGGAATGAATGCGCGATCATCTGGTTTTGGTCAAGCCCCCGTGGGTCCCCCAACTTTGCGGTGCGACCCAAGGGCGATTTACTCGCCCTAGGAGGCGCGCACCGGAAGGGACGCAAGAAAGTCTTGTTCCCCCACCGGTGCGCTTTCCGTCGGCGAATTAAATTCGCCACGGGTCGCACCGCAGAATTGGGGGGCTAGGGGGGCGAAACCATACCCATAATCAGCAACGCCGATTTTTTTACTGTTATCTTTTTACTGTTCCATAAAATCAAAAATGGACATAAACTAGTTGATAAATACTATATCAATACCCGTTGATGGAGCCGTAACTATGAGTAGTCTATCTCAACTTCAAAGCCGAAAACTTGGATTAATCGAATTAATCTCAATGGGGTTTGATGTTTATCTGAAAAATTTGAAGCCTATCCTACTGTTGTTTTGTACAATTTATTTACCTTTGCTGATAATTTTATCAGCTTTGAACCCGGAAAATATAAATAACCCTTCAGGATTGTTTTTAGCATTTTTTGTAGTTGTTTCGATCATTGTCAATTTAGCAAGTTTGATCTATTACATAGCCCTATCGCTGATTACAGAAAATTATATTCATGGAAGAGATACCAGTTATCAGAGTGCAGTCCAAAAAATAGTTTCAAATTTACTGCCTCTAGTTGGCTTGGTTTTGATATTTAGTATTAACTATTTTATCCGATTTATGCTACTTATAATCCCAGGGATAGTTTATACGGTAAATAATCAATACTATGGGCTGGCTTTTATTCTCCGAGACCAAAGGGGAAAAGATGCTTTCGATTACAGTCGCTCCAGCGATGCAGCGCGGTCTTGGGGGTCCCCCCCATGAGCGACTGCATCAAGACAGAGTTGAAGGGAATTGGTGGAAAGTATTTTTCTTCATTTTTCTAAGTGGATTGAGTGCTTTATGCTTACAATTTATCTTGAATAGTGTATTAACTAGTCTTCCTTTTATGAAAAATTTTTGGGGTGATTTACTTTCAGTAATTTTACCTCAATTTATCTTATCGTCATCGGGATTGCCATTGGTAATATACTTCTATTTCTTAACTTAGATGATCAGAAAAGTTTGGAGAGCTGATTAAAATTGAAGCATTAATAGGCTAGCTCAATCCGGTGACTTAAAACCAAGTTCTGTATTCATCTAAATAACCGTCGTAGTACAATTCTTCTTCTTCAAGGCAATCTGGAGTATCGACAGTAGTCTCTTCTGTTAAGTCTATTCCGTGATACTCTTCCTCTAGTTTTTTCATCTCTTCAAACAGACCTTGTTTCTTAAGCTTAGATCTTTCTGCAACAAATTTGTTCCATTTCTTACACTTTTTCCTAGCTCGTTCTCCTGGGACGTTTTTACAGTTTACCGGCCTGTAGTCGCTAGGTTCATAAAACTTATGTCCCCCAGGATGTTTTTTCTTTTTTTTCTTACTCATATTAATAGATTTTACTTTTTATAGACTTCTATAAATTTTGGCCGAAAGTCAATTGAGTAAGATTTTATCCCAGATTGTTATAACTCACTAGTTAATCTCTGTATTATTATACCTCATAAGTAGGATAAACGTAAGCATATGCTGATAGCTGATAGCTGATAGCTGTTCGCGTAGCGTGTGCGTAGCACATAAGCTGATAGCTTACTCGCTCTTTTATCAGTCCAGACACCCTAAAAGGGTTCACGCTCCCAAGTTGTAGTAATACCCAACGTCTCAAAGGAATTTTCTACCAGAGTTCGGAAATCCTTACTATAGCCACCAAACAGATGAACTCGTGGTTTTCGACCTGGAAAGTAGGGAGCATACAGAAGCACTTTAGTGCCGTCCTTCCAGACTTTAACGTGTTTGACCTCGATTACATAATCATCAGTTAACAAATCAACGTAGCCAACTGGTGACTCCACCTCACGCTCTCCACCTTCTCGCTCTTGAAGGATAGCTTGAATCATCCTTTCATCTTCATAAGACTGACCGGTATATTTTTTCTCGGCAAGAGGTTGTGGAATAGGTTCTCCAGAGGCTTCCATATCTTCGAGCACTTCTGCGACTAAATTAGTAATGCCTTGTAAGGCAGCAAAACCAGATGTGTCAAGGTGAGATAGACTGGGAAATTCTGCACACAATCCTACAAAATCTCCGTCTTCTTTTGACCATTTGATGCTATAAGTGTAGTGTTGGGGATTAACTTTCATTACTCTGCTCCAACTTATCAATAGTTTTTAATACTTGACAACTTGATAAACTTTAGCATTTCCACTCTTTTCGTTTTGAATATTGACACGAGGATTTCCTTCCCACGGGGTATTATAAACAGAGGTCAAGATGATACAAACACCTGCGAGTCCAGAAACCGAAACTCTATTGATTGAGTTGCCTAGGACAATCGGGTTGTACGTCACCCAGGAACAGTTTGCAGCCCTCGCAGCAGCTAACCGCGACTTGAGACTGGAAAGAACGGCACTTGGAGAGTTAATTGTGAACCCACCAACAGGCTGGAAAACTGGAAAGCTAAATTGGAGTATTTCTGGAGAGTTGTATTTGTGGTGGCGTAATGCAGGGGAACCGGGTAAAGCTTTTGACTCCTCCACTGGCTTCATTTTACCTAATGGTGCCACTCGTTCTCCCGATGCCTGTTGGGTGAGCGCAGAACGTTGGCAGGCACTTACTCCAGAACAAAAAGGAACCTTTGCTAATATCTGCCCGGATTTTGTGGTTGAGTTACGGTCTAGCTCAGATCGGGTTCAGTCTCTGGAATCTAAAATGACCGAGTATATCGACAATGGGGCGAGATTGGGTTGGTTAATCGATCCACAACAGCGACTAGTGGAAATTTATCGACCAGGTTTGGCGGTGGAAGTGTTGGAGAATCCGCCTGAGTTGTCGGGGGAAGAGGTGTTACCGGGTTTCGTGTTGAATTTGCGTCGGGTGTGGGATTGAAAATAGAAATGCGATCGCATTTCTATTTTAGTTGTGAACAGAATCTCTTCGGGAAAGGCAAGAGGCAATAGGCAATAGGCAATAGGTAATCAAGTAGCGATGCAGTGCTTTTTACAATTAATTATGAAACCCACTATCATCCTCAAACTCAATTGAAAAGCGATTGCTTGTTCTCGATTGCTGTATGATGGTGCTATAGGAGAGGTGCCAAACCTTCCCACGGAATTATCTGGAGAGAATCTATTGCCTGGATTTAGGTTGACTTTATCCCGGTATTTGTAGATAGCGATTAGGTAAGCTATCAGCTATCAGCTATCAGCTATCAGCTATCAGCTATCAGCTATCAGCTAAAGGCTGACCGCTGACGGCTGAATGCTTACGTTGTAAGATTGAAACAAGGCAGCAGTACCATGGGGTAAAACGTGATGTTGAATGTCAGTCTGGATCAAGAGGCAGAACAGTATTTAGTTGAAATTTTAAGTCAGGAAAGAACAACTAGCAGTGAGTTGATCAAAAAATTGCTGCGGGATTATCGGCAAAATTTTCAATCCCAAAAATCGGTTTTAGAACGAATGGGAGGAATGCCTAAACATTTGCTATCGGTGGGGAATCTGTCTGATCGGGACACTCGTAGAGAGATTATTGCTTCTCGGATACGGGCAAGCCATCAACGAGAAGTATGAGCTATCATCCCGCTATTTTGGTGGATACAGGCTTGTTGGTGGCTTTTTATGATTCAGCCGATCAACATCATGGTCAAGTGGTTGAGTTTTTTACCAGTTGTACCAGTCGGTTAGTTACAACCGTAGGTTGTGTTACAGAAGTGCTATGGTTGCTAGGGTCTGATTGGCGAGTGCAGAATGAATTTCTAACTCATCTGGCCAATAACATCTATGAGTGTGAGTCGCTTTTACTGCAAGACTTTGCCCGTATCGCTGAGCTAAACGCCCAGTATGCTGACTTGCCTGGTGATTTTTCTGATTTGTCTCTTGTGGCAATTTCTGAACGTTTGAATATTGCGGCGATCGCTACTTTGGATAAGGATTTTGATATCTATCGACGCTACCGCAAGCAACCCTTTGAACGAGTCTTTCGTCCTTCTTCTAATATGTAGCGTTCCCGTAGCGTGGCCTACGGCCAATCCCACTCAAACTCTACTAACTGCGTTCCCATAGCGGCTCAATGCTCGCAGCAATCGCTTCTTCCAAACAGTTGGCTGCTGAAGCTTTGGCTTGTTCAATGGAATCTCCCTGAGTAATGGCTTCTGGCAAATCCAGCCAAAGTTACCACAAACCCGCTATCCGACTCGTCAGGGGTAAATGTAGCCGGGAATGAAAATCGACTAGTTTTAGATTATACCATGGCAGTATTAATCCTACAATAAGCCATCCCATTACTGATAATTAAAAAGGTGCGTTACCCTTTGTTAACGCACCCGACAAGATAAGCGATTAGCCCAAAGAGCTACGCTTCGCGATCGCACTGATAAAAAGACCTGACTCGCCCTCCCTTAATTACCAATTCTCTGTAACAATGTGCTTAATGATTGCCTTGCCATTTCTGTGTAATCGCACCCATAACAGCTGCTGTATTAAGGGCATTTTCCTAGAGAATTGGTAATCGATCATTTATTTTTTGTCAGTCCCTTACTTCTGCAGTAGCAGGGGCAAGATCTGGATTTCAGCGTGTCCTGTATCCCAATCATTACTCCATGTGGCATATTTTTCCTGAGGCCAGTTCATATGGTACACTATTGGATAAACATATTTCCAAGTGTCCTCTACTTCTAAAACCATTGTTTTCGGCAGCCACAGGCCATCACCTTGGATGATCAGAACCATACTGATAAAATAGTATACATTATCGGGCATTTTTAGAGAGCATTCAAACGCTTTGCCTTCTTCCAGAGGCCCTGTATCGAGTTTGACAAACTCAGTTTGCGGCGTTCTATCTGGTATTTCCACGTCAGAGTATTGGGTGTATAAGCTTAGACGACTAGATTTGCCTTGAGACTTGGATGTGGTAGCCTTAAAAGTAAGGGTTTTGATTTTTGCTGCACACATTGTGTATTTACTTCTCTTTTCAGTTTTGTTTGTCTACACCCTTAAGACGATTTCGCCGATAAATTTCTGAATTTTTGCGCTAACCCAAAGAACAATTTTTGATCTGACTTGGTGATAAGCAGCTCAACAGCTTTTCGCTTAGGTGCGTTTTCCGCATCTAATTATTAAATTCGCCACGGGTGGCACCTGCTGATAAAAACCGACTACAGGAAATGAATTTTGAATTTTGATAGTTTTTTCGGCTGTCGGTGGGCTTCTCGGACTCTCTTGCAAAATCAACTTAGAAAATAGGGTAGTAGCAGTAATTCTCCCCAACATTCCCCCATCTCTGGCTGTTATTGCCTCCTCTGCACCACCAGAGAGGAATTTCCCCAATACTGGTAGGATTTGGGAGTGTGGGGCCCGGGCGTGGGGAGTGTGGGAAGTGTGGGAAGTATATTTCTTTCCTGTCTTCTCCCTCTGAACCGAGCAGTATTGGGAATTCCCCCTATTTCCGGTTTCTTGATCAAATAGTGCCAATGCCAAAATTGGTGCAGGTAGCCTTTCCCACAGCCCCGCTTTAGCGGACGGACAACTATCTTTGTTTACCTCTAACTTTTCCTCAGAAATAGCTGCAACAGGAACCGACTCAGAGAGCTGCACCCCTAGTGCTACCTCCTGCACTTCCTCCACCGCAACCGATGATGTCACCGTCTCGCCCACAATCGATTCAACTTCCCCATTCCCCTCGGACTTTTCCCCAATTGCTGACTCAGTTGCCTGATTAGTTGGTGTAACCGATAATTCCGGATCAGTTTCATCTTCCCCAATAAAATATCCCCTCAACTCCTCTCGCAGAATTGCCCGTGCCTGGGAGATGCGCTTACAGACATTCTGGTAGGAAATCTCTTGCTGTTGGGCTATGTCTCGATAAGACAGTTCTTGATAAAAGTGCAGGATAAAGGTCTGGTGCAGCCGAGCAGGTAAGTTATCAATGGCACGGCGGATGGCAATCTTTTTCTAGTCTGTTTCCAAAGCCCTTTCTGGGGTATCGTTACAGCAAAGCAGTCCTTGTTCCTCTGGAATCCCTTCTATATCTTCAACGTGGTTGGCGCTGCGACAATGTTCTCGATGAATATCCACGCAGAGATTATGAGTCAGCCTTGTCAGCCAAGCCTTAAAATTAGCGATTTTTCCGGCAAACTTTTTCACCTTCTCCCATGCCTTGAGCATGGCCCGACTCAGGGCATCTTCAGCATCGGTAGGGTTTCCACCCATCCACCTGAGACAGCGATGATAGAGATAGTCTTGATATTGCTGCCATTGCTGCCAAAACTCTTTCTGTGAAAAGTGATGGGATTGGCCCAATGCAGTAGAACTGGCTTCTAATTGAATATCTGACATCATAATTGATTGATCAACACAATGGTCTATCTGGTGGGTGCATCTCCTAACAGTTGTTTGACCCAGCAGTGGTGCGTTACGGGCAGCAACCTAACCCTGAGTAAGAGGGGAAACATGAAGGCTCCCCTGAAGCACCACTAGCAACTGTTGTAGTCAACTGTTGCTAGCATGCCTCTTGCCAATGCCATTGCCCGTAGCGCTATACTCGACATTTTTGACATCGATACCCGATCACCATTTGAGAGTATAGCGGTTTTTAGTA
>NZ_JAAHGN010000369.1:0-6675 GCF_010672485.1 Moorena sp. SIO2C4
TAGGTATTTTGTCAGGCCATGGCCCTTTAGTATAGGGAGTCAGGTGTACATCCTTTGAATCTTTACCCACCCCAATCAAGACAATCTTATCCTTGACCAAAGTGGGCAGTTGGGAATCGAGTTTACCCTTGAGTAAGTCTTGGAGATTAACTTTTTTGGGATTCTTAGCACGGTAATTAAGGAGCATCTGATATCCCATGGCATGATCTGGCTCTAACTGATACCCACCAGCATTGTGTGGGAATTTCCGAAACATCACACCACCGATTTCTACATCCCCTGCTGAATTTCTCGTCATCGGCGGGATTCCCTCTTGGGCTAGGTAATTCAGAGCGACTTGTAAACTCAGAGAGTAACTGGTATCACAAGTATCCGAAGGGGTCATCGCTAGAAATTGGCGGCGGATAATATCATCTGGGTCACGAGGCAAATCACTAAAGCCGATCTGTTGTGATGCCATACCGGGTGGTGAAGCGATAGCAGTCTGATCAATACTTGGCATTTTGCACACCGCAATGAAACGGGGATTTTGCTTCAATTGAGTAGCTAAGCTGGGTTCAAACTCAAAGTCATGATAAATATCTAAGCCAATCACTCGCGGTTGATCAGGGTTGAGTTTCCGCAACAGTTGTGCCAGAGCCGTATCGGATAATGACCCTTTCCTCGACCAACCCATCTTGTCCTGATACTTAATATCTGGTTCTTCCACCGCAATTACTAAAACCCGCTCATCCCGCTTTTCAGGTGGTCGCAGACCCATGAGATGGTCGAAAGCACGTAATTCTGATCCTTGTAACAGCCCTAGCGATCGTATTGTGATCACTGCAATAGTGGCAATAAAACTTACCAGTAAAACCGTTGAGAGTTTGGGTTTATTCTTGGTATAGAATCCCTTAGTCAAGTCTTTCCAAGTTGGCGGTTTCAGAGCAGGATTCTGAAATATCACTGGTAACCAACTGGCACAGGGATAGTTATCTTCTACCTCCTCCTGCAATCTTTTCCGGGTTTCCCACACTGAATCCGATAAGGATTTTCCCTTTGTGGCAAATGCGTTGAGAAAATACCTCAAAAACTTCTGAGCTACCTCATCTGGCACCTTTTCCCGCATTACCAGGGTTGTCGAGATTGGTAAACTAACCAATTCTGCTGCTAATCCTAACCCATCACAGGAATTAAAGATAGCCAACTTCAACCCATTCTTAATCGCATTGGTTAGACCATACTTTAACTCCTCAATGGTGATGCTTTCATCCTGATTGATGAAAAACCGTCCTTGTAAATTCTTTTTATTCTGGGTAAAACTATGACCAGCAAAAAACAATATCTCCCACTTTTTTTCCCATAATTCCTGGCTTAATTGTTTTTTTTGGGGACTGATTAAGGGGGAAATTTCTGCATCGGGTAATTCCTCCTGGAGTAATGCCAAATCCTTCTGGATATCAATCCCGGTGTCATCTCCTAGAATTGCCAATATTCTGACTTTATTTATATATTTTTTGCTTGGTGGTGAGGGTGGGGGAAATTCTGAAGCACTGAAATTAACCTCAATATCACAATCGGACAAGACATCCCAGAGATGCCAAGGCAGTTGCCAAAGTTTGAGATTATTAGTTTGAATAATAAACCGAATCTGGTCATTGGTCGATAAAGATTTTAACACTTGATCCCGGAAGCGTTGAAACTTTCTATCGGTTGAATTTAGCCAATTATTGATCGCCTCTTGTAAATCCTGAGCTGAGTGGATAATTGAATAGTTGGTTATCTGTTCTGAGGGAGCTGTCAGTTTCCGATGCACTTTGATTCTCCCTTGAGCACGATAGCTTAAGAGCCAACTGTCACACAATTGGTTAATGTGAGGTGCTGGTGGTAACCAACCGTCAATTTCTCTAGCCATTAAATTATTTTCCTTGGCATCAATCCCAATTTTGAGGATGACCCGAAACCCCTGTTCAAAGTCACCATCAACTATTTTTAAAGTAACTAAATTCGTCATTTTTCATCCGGTATTATTGAATTTATTAATATATTTTTTAAATTGGTTGGGAGAGAAAGTCCTGGGTTTTAGGGAGTCGGGAGCGGTGCGACCCGTGGCGAATTTAATTACGGGTCAAGCGCACCGAGGGAGTCGGGAGTCGGGGTAATAAAATTGACTCTACCTGATAAGTATGAGAAACGCTATATAAAAACATTCAACCGAACATAGGTGACAAATTAATCACCCTACCCTACGGGAACGCCAAAGGCGAACAACATTTTTGAATTAAGAATGTAGAATTTATAATTTAGAATTGGGAATTCTGCATTCTGCATTCTGCATTCTGCATTCTGCATTCTACATTCTGCATTCTGCATTCTACATTCTACATTCTGCATTCTACATTCTACATTCTGCATTCTGACAGACAACCTACCCTACACCGAACGCCAAAGGCGAACAACCTCACAACCTCACAATCTCACAACCTCACAACCTTGGCCAAAAGGCCACGCTACGCGAACAACCTCACAACCTTGGCCAAAAGGCCACGCTACGCGAACAACCCAAGATAAGTTACAAGACAAACTCTTTGGAAAAGCTGGCATCTACCAGTACCAATTTTACCATAAACCTATCCCCCCTTTCGCCATGAAACTCTAATTGGATCCAATTATCAGCACTTCTCGACTGAGCCGACAAGAAAATTTCTCCCTGCTGATCAAGTACTAGCAATTGGAGATTATTTTTTAGATATTTCTCATTAGTAGGATACACCCGTAAGTGAACATTAATTCCCCCATCTGCTTCAGGTATGAGAGTAACCATAAATGCTACTTTGCTCCCATTCAGTTGCATTTCTAAATCAATTATCCTAACTCGCCTAATCCCAGCTTGGGGATGATTTGGGTCAAGTTTTCCTAAACTGACAGCGGCTTGGCGGCGTAAGTCATGATCGTGAGTAGTATTGATCATGTCAGCAAGCAATGCGATCGCGTCTAAGCTACCATGAGCAATTTCACCCAATAATTCTATAGCCGGTAAGTTAGTTTGTTTACTGTTATTGGTCTTTAATAGTTTAATAATTGCGGTCACAGCTTCAGGGATATTTTCGTAAAAGGGGGAAGATGCTGAAGAATTACCATTCAAACTATCCTTCAAACGAGTCTGTTGAGACCGGTAAGCTACTCTTAGAGTAGGTTGACAATTACGTGCTCGAACTTCCTCAACAGTTTGCCAACCAGCCTCCAGGAAATTATCCAGCCATGAGAGTAAGTTTATAGATGGCTTACGAGAGTAAACTAGGGAACGTTGTTTATATAATTCTTTGCGCCATTTAGAATTTGATACCAGTGCCTGCCACTTAGCAAAAGGAATATCTAGCCTCGGAGAGTAAGGAGTTTCCTGGCTCAATTGCTTGATTAACGTTGTTGCTTCATCACAGGATAATCTTGCCATTGGCTTTACTGTCAGTTTGGGACTTGGAGTAAGTTCCTCCGTTACCCACATCACATTCAAATCTTCAATTAAATCTACTGCATCCACAGCATAGGTTTCATCGATGATGTCATAGTTACCATGATCACGTAACTGTTGATAAGTGGTGTATCCCCACACCTGTAACCAGCATTCTTCTAAATTCAGTTGCATCGCCACATAATAATGACTAGCCCACTCAGGAATATCAACCCACTCTCGCGGTACTCGCAACGCTGTAAATTTGATTTCTTCACTAGGAATTAATACCAGTCGCGTCTGGTTTAGCTCAACAGCTGTACCATTCACTACGTCCCAGAAACTTGGTAAATCCCCCAACTCTGGCCATACTAATGCTTTGTTTAGTGGTTTGTTTAGTGGTTTGTTTAGTGGTGTATCTAGTGGTTTGTTTAGTGCTTTGTCTAGTGCTGTTTCTAGTAAATTTGTTCCTGTTAAATTTGGTTCTGTTAAATTTGCTTCTGTGTCCAGATAGCTTAAAAACGTATTCAGACAGAGACAATTCAGATAGGCTCGCCAACGAGCAGCTTGGTTAGAATAACCTTGAGCTTGGGTTTGTTGCCATGCTTTTTCTCGTTCTTCTGGGGAGAATTCTATCAACATTTGGTCTGGGTGTAGGCAAGCTACATCCTCTAAACGTAATTTCATTGACTCATCTCCTTTTTGGTTAATCGTTAATTGGTATTTGGTATATTTGGGTTAACGTTTCACGTTTCAGGTTTCACTGTGCCTACATGGCTTTTGACTGTTTTGTGATTGGGATTGCTCTATTAGTGCCTGATTTTGCTGGAGCCACCGCTCAATAAATTTAGCGATCGCTGGCTTAGCTGATCTGAAATTAATCAGTTTTATAGCAAACCTTTCCTCAATCATTACCTCAAATTTTGGTTGAATTAATTCCCTTAAAATCTGGTTGCTGCTAATTAGTTGTTTTTTTTCTAGATTACTAAGCTTTGTCGTGATTATTTTATCGACAATTTCATCATAAATTTTATAAATAATTTGAGCAAATAATTCTTTACTATCAGCACTTAAGTAAGATTTGAGATAGTTATTAATATAGTTAGTTTTAGTGGTTTTATTAAGGTGCTGATTGATGTCTTTAGAGGTAATATTTTTGCTCATAGCATCCCGAAAATAAAAGGTGACGACTGCCTTCAAAATCCGTTTAAAATAACGTTGAAACTGGCGAGCCACTTGATATTGCTTTTTAAACCCGAAAAGCTCGATAAAATCTTGTTGATTGATGCCTAGACCAAGCCAAAGTCTTAGGGATTTCTGAGCTAGCTGATCTAAAGCCGTAAATTCTTTTAAGATAATACTCCTGACTTGAGTCAACTCATCCTTTTCTTCCTCTTGGATTACCACCTCTAAAGGATTAGATCCTATATCAGTAATTTCCCCATACTCATCTAAGGATACTGAATTCCTTTGTTGAGACATCCGCACCGCTTGGATGCAAATGGCTAGCATTTCTTCAATGTGTTCAGTGCTGAGTCTTGAGGGCTGAGTGCTGAGTGCTGAGTGCTGATTGCTGAGTGCTGTTCGCGTAGCATGCGCGTAGGGCATATGCTGAGTGCTGATTGCTGAGTAACGTAGTACTTGTCTTAACCAATCTGAATCACTTCTTCTAAGATTATTCCTATGAAACTCATCACTTTGGAACTCAGAGCTCACCAGTTTATTTAACCGATTTAACTGCTGGTTGTAACGAAGAGCAATTTGGTTAAGCTGTTGCTGGGTTAGGAATTTAATTGGGGAATGATGGCGATGATTTCCCTTGCTGCTGGGAGGATACATCTCATTAAAGTAGTCTTTAAACGATTGCCAAGCCAGACGATAATAGTTAAAATATTGATTAGTGATGCCATAGTCGTTAAGTGCTTGCTCAAGTTCTGTTTTATCCAAATATCGCAACAAGCCATAATCAGAAAACTTGATAGATTTTAACCTGAGTTCCTTGGCGACTTGATTTCTAATAATTCGCTTGAGGGCATTAAAAGCATAGGCATAAATAGAAGACTTAGGATAAAAGTTAAATCCTCTGAGGAGTTTAGCGGGGTTGCTGGCTGCTGCACTAGCAATGATGAAACATTCTTCTACAGGGTAATGTAACGCAAGATTATGAGATTTACTCAACTGATGGGCGATCGCTTGAGCTGCAGACCAACAAACAAACTGTAGATAATTGAATAAGAGCTGATCAGATAACGTTAACAATAACAGATCAGCTCTAATCACCACTATCGGAGGATTAGTCATGGATAAAATCCGGTAAATACCAGATGCTTGTCTCAACTGATATAAGAAGCAAGCAGCCCACTCGGCTTCGCTCCTATCTGGCTCAGACTCGACTAGATGTGCCATGAAATCCTCTAATCTAGAATTAGACTCAAAAACCGGCTCGATCCCCCTATTACCTTGGCGGTCTTTTAAATAAATAGATGTCGAAAACGGTTTGATACCTGAGTTGTTATCTGAGTTGTTAGTAGGCATTGATTCTTTCCCCTAACTTGTAGTAGCGCTTTCGCCTAACTCCTAACTTGAACCGATTCATAGGTCAAACAACTAAGTAGAAGGAAACCTCATTAGTTACTTGGTACTCAAACTTAGGGGTTATGCAGCTTCTCTCTAAAATAACTAGATAATAGTTCACCAGAGAAAATTATGCTCAAGGGTAACTTAAGCAATTATCCCTACCCATCAAGACGAAGGGTAGTCATGGGTAATCGATTTGCCGTAGCCACCAGCCAATCCCTAGCCACCCTAGCTGGTATGGAAATGTTTTGGGCTGGAGGCAATGCTGTAGATGCTGCTATAGCCACAGCGATCGCATTGACAGTGGTTGAACCTACCTCTAATGGTATCGGTTCCGATGCCTTCGGCTTAGTATGGGATGGTAGACTCCATGGCATCAATGGCTCTGGCAAAAGCCCTCAACACCTGACCCTTGAGCATTTTGCTGGCATGAGTAAAATTCCTGCTATCGGGTGGTTATCGGTAACAGTGCCAGGAGCGGTATCAGCATGGCGTAGTTTGTGGCAACGGTGGGGAAAGCTACCCTTTGAGCAATTGTTTGCCCCAGCGATTCGATACGCCGAAGCCGGATTTCCAGTCTCTCCAGTCACAGCAAGAGCTTGGAAACAAGCGGAAGCTCTGTACCTCCCCCTGACTGGACCAGAGTTTGAACCATTTAAACAGGTATT
>NZ_JAAHGN010000037.1:0-19058 GCF_010672485.1 Moorena sp. SIO2C4
TCAGGTGCGCTTGACCTTGGCGAATTTAATTCTTAATGGGTCAAGGGCACCTTTAAATTCTCCCAAATCAGGTTTATTTTAAGCTGACAGCTGACAGCTGACGCCTGAATGCTTAGGTCAAAAGAGGTATATTTTTTAGTGTTCTGTGTTTATCCAAAATTTGTAAAGGACTAGGCTTACAGCAGGATTGTTCATGAGACTTTTGCTGGTAGAGGATGACAATGCTCTAGCTCTAACCTTGAGTAAAGTGTTGAGAGAGCAGAATTATATTGTAAATATTGCTGGAGATGGGGAAGAAGGTTGCGAGTATGCTCAAGCCTTTACCTATGACCTGATTGTGCTGGAAGTGGATTTACCCAAGCTCGATGGTATCAGCTTGTGTAAGCGACTACGGCAGGCAAGCTATGATAGAGGGATTTTGCTGTTGCTTTCTCAAGCAGCTACTGCTGAGCAAGTCAAGCTTAATGCTGAAGCTGATGATTATATTGTTAAACCCTTTACAGCCAAGAATCTGTTGACTCGAATTAGGACATTACTGCGTCACCACAGTGTTTCTGGATTAAGGCTACTGGAATGGGGTGATGTCTGCCTAGACCCGAGTACCTGTGAAGTAACTTATAAAGGTCAACTGCTCCATCTCTCACCAAAGGAATACGGTCTTCTAGAACTATTCTTGAGCCATCCGCGCCGAGTATTTAGTCAGAGTTTCATTCTCGGACATCTGTGGTCATTTGAAGACCCTCCTTCACCAGAAACAGTTAGGGCACATGTTAAGGGGTTAAGGCGCAAGCTCAAGAGTGTTGAAGCTGATGATATGATTGAAACTGTCTATGGTATGGGCTATCGCCTCAAGAGCTTACCGAGGAGCAAGAGAAAGAAACTCAAACCAACCCCAACCAGGTTCAATCAGCCTTGGGAGCGTTCTAAAGGAACCATGTGGCGTCAGTTTGCCACTTTAGAACAGGCAGTTAATGCTCTCGAAGCCGGACATCTTACTGAGGATCTGCGAAAACAAGCCCAGCAGCAAGTCCACAAGCTCGTTAGAGCTTTAGATAAGTTTGGCTTAGTGGAAGGATCACGGCTAGCCCAAACTATTGAGTACTGGCTACAGGAAGTCAGTATAACCAAGACAAGGAACTCCGGTAAAGGTAGATATCTGTCAAGACGCAGGAACTATGACAACCAAATAGAATTGCCTAGTCCTCAATTACAGCAGCTAACCTCCCCAACTAATATTCAAAATCTGGCATCTTTGGTAGCACTTCTGTCTGAAGAACTCCAGCAACCTCCATCACCATTCTCTGGTGATGTCAGTAGTGAGTTGGAAGATAATCCTAGCATTACTGTATTAAAAGACTCTGAACTAACCGAGGATGATAGATCAGAACCCCTGGCACCCGACCAATTCCCAAAAAAGCTTCCCTTGATTTTAGTTATCGATGGAGACGTGCAACTGACACAACAGTTGGAAAGAGAAGCAGTCAATTGGGATATGCAAGTAAAAGTTGTCCTAGATCCCAGGGAAGCCAGAGTTGTCATGGATCAAGAAATACCTGATGTTGTGCTACTGGACTTGATGTTTCCCAATTATCCAGAGGTCGGAATCGCACTCCTAAAATATTTCCAGAACCAATACCCTCAAATCCCAGTAATCGTTTCTACACAGCAAAATCGGTTTAGCGATCGCGTTGAGGTTGCTCGTCAGGGAGGAAGGGCGTTTTTATCCAAACCCGTTACCCCAATACAGTTACTAGAAACCGTTGAAGATGTCTTAAATCAAGACAGACCTTCCACCGCCAAAGTCCTGGCAGTAGACGATGATCCCCTAGTGCTCGAAAGTATACGACACTTCCTACAACCTTTAGGAGTGCAGATTATTACCTTAGAAGAACCCGATCAATTTTGGGAACAGCTCGAAGCGACAGGACCTGATCTACTGATTTTGGATTTAGACATGCCCCAATTCAATGGGATTGAACTGTGCCAAGTTGTGCGCAATGATCGCATCTGGCATGGATTACCTATCCTATTGCTTTGTGAACACCTAGACTCTGAAACAATTCACCGCATTTATCAAGCTGGAGCTGATGACTATATCTTTAAACCGATAACGAAATCCGAGTTAGTCACCCGTGTTTTCCATCGTCTAGAGCGTACCAAACTGCTCCGTAGTTTAGGAGAAACTGACCAATTAACTGGTGTGGCTAATCGTCGTCAATCTACCATAGAATTTAACCGATTACTGCGCTTATCCCAACGGTACCATCAACCTCTTTGCTATGCCTTATTGGATTTAAACAACTTAAAGCAGGTGAATGAGCAATTTGGTCATGTGATGGGAGATAGAATGCTTAGGCGGTTGGGACAAATCTTGCGGCAAAAGTTTCGCAGCGAGGATATAGTTGCCCGCTGGGGAGGTAAGGAGTTCTTCATCGGGATGTATGGTCTCAATCGACAGGCTGGGGTCAGAAGGCTCCAAGAAATTTTGGAGACTGTTAGTGAAGAATTTGATGACTGTGATCTAGTGCAGGTAACATTTAGTGCTGGGGTGGCAGAGTACCCTGAGGATGGCACAGACATCGAAAGCCTCTATCGAGCCGCTGATGAGGCTATTGAGCGAGCCAAAGCCACTGGTCAAGATTGTGTATTCCCAGCTCAATCCCTAGCTGGAAAGATCAGTCAGTAGTAATTTTTCAGTAGTAATTTTTCAGTAGGTGAGCAAAGCTTTCTGAGCCTTACACCAAGCTGATTTTGATCCATTAAACCCAATTGCTACTAGGTAGGACGTGAAAAATGGAACCGATACATTCACATTTTATTTACAACTTACTCGACTATTTCACAATTGGCTCTAATATAAAGATACTTTAAAGATTATCGGTTCAAAGATATTGATCTTTGATTTGGAGTTAGGCTCAAAAGTATAAAGCTTGAGAGTAGCCATCAAGCATAGGTCATTTTTATGACCTCATTAGGGTGTAAAGCTTATTTAGTCGAATCCGACAATAGTTCAGCAAGAGCGAAAGTGCAGACTTTCCGTCGGAATCGACGTTCATTGATCCAAGTCGCAAACCTTCGTTGCTTTGTTTCTAATCCGAATATTGGGTGGGAAGTCAGGCAATAGTAGTTTGGCGGTTTGATCCCGCGATTTTTCAAACCGTGGAACCCCACGCTTTTTTAAAGCGTTAGGGAATGCGCACCAAGAGATTGATTTTTGTGGGCTTTCATCTGAAGGGGGAATCTAATCTCAAAAAAATAGGTTGCAGCCCATAGAGTTTGTAGGGCTTACCCTGAATGGATTCTCGTACAGATATGATGCCCTTATGGGAAGCCGCTTTCGCGCCCATAGGCGTTGTTGTTCTTCTTTGAGGTGGCTTTTGGCTAGAGTAGCCCTTGCCATTAAGTATAGCCATTCAATGAAGGGTAACGTAGGTTGTGGATGCACAGCCTATTGGCGAACGCGTCAGTTGAAAGATTTTGATCCAACCCTAGTAAGCAATTACTGATCAGAGTCTAACTAAAAAATCAAGCCTTACCAATAGGGTATAGAACAGGGTATACAACCGTTTATAGCCTATGAATGTGCTTTTCCCCTCGCGTGTTAAATATAAAATTTGTTGGAAAATTTATCTGCCCATAGCAATAATTTTGGTATTCCAGATCTTAAGGTAGAAGCGTTTTAGGAAAACTTTTTACCAATCTTAACATCGCTACCACCTAATCAATTGAGGGGTCTGACCTTTCGGAAACTGTTACCAATTATTGTTTCTCTCAAGAGGATTAATAAATTGATATGGGATTTAATTTCAAATTAACAAGCCACTCAGGTCATAAAACGTTGACTTTGACTTTTAAAAATGATTTCCAGGTGTTTTTTTAACAAATCTTAATATATTATAAATTAGTAATTTCCGCTAACCCTTTAGTATGAAGCCAATTAACAATTATGTCTGTTACAGGCCATTTAACCGATATTTCCCTACCAGAAGTGTTTCAGTTTATCGCCCAGGGACAAAAAACTGGTTTGCTAAGGTTGCTTCCCTTGCCAATAAACCAAGCAACCCCTAGGAGGATTCATTATATTTGGGTATATCAGGGTCACCTGGTGGCAGCTGCAGATCGGTTAGACAATCAAGGTTTGGTATCGCTGATTGTTGAACACTGCGGGGTTAGCGAACGGGTAATTGCTAAGTTAGCTCAGCTGTGTGCCATAGATAAACCTCTGGGTTTATGCCTCAGAACTCAGGGTGCTTTACAAGGTGAACAATTAAAACAGCTATTTCGAATGCAAATTCTACAGCATGTGTGTGCTTTGTTTCAGCTCAGAGATGGTCAGTTTAACTTTGAACAGAATGTACCCATACCAACACGAGAAATGACGGGTTTGAGTATACCAACAAAAATAGCTATGTTGAAAGGATTGCGATCGCTCCGCAACTGGCAAGCTCTGGCAGATAAATTACCTGACCCCAATGGCGGTTTGGTCAGTATCAACGGTGGTCAACCTAAATACAGTTTGGATTCTATAGAGTGGCAAGTTTGGGAGTACACAAATGGCAATGTTTCTCTCAAGAGAATTGCAAGGCAACTGAGATTACCAGTAGAAAAAGTGCAACAAGTTGCTTTTAGACTAATCACAACAGGTTTAGTAGAAGAAGTTCCCTTATTGGTTAGCAACTTATGTGACCTATCTACATTGACCTGACGGTCAAGTGTGGTTTTTTGAGCCCTTTTTAAACGGGATAAAAACTTCCTTAAAGTACTACTTAAAGGTAATATTAATTGTGGAGGTAAGCACAACTGTATTCCCTCAGAGCGCTTTTTAGAGTTGGAAACATATCCAGAATTGCTAGCGCTTTGGTTGATTGCTCAGTTGATATCACCGTTAATCCAAAGCTGGAAATCGTAATCAAACTAGTCTTGAATACTACAATCATTTCTTTGGCACTCATCTCGATAAGAAAAGAGTTGAGACTTAGAGGCAGGGTTTTACTCAAACACTACGTATCCAGCTTCTTCAGCTACGTTTCCAACTATTGAAAAGAACTTTCACCCATCAGCATCAAGGGACGATGTTATTTAATTCCAACTTAGCACTTTGTGGTTCTGGTCAACGGCATAGCATTATAGCACAACATCTTTGCTCCGATCAAAAAAACCAAACCTCTGTCTGGGATTGATGAGGGGCTGAGTGCTCAAAGGTTGCGTCCGCACCTTGAAAGCCCGGTCCGCTGGCTAACCTACTCCTTCTGCTTGTCCTAAGGACTCTCGGCTTTAGTAAACAGAAGGCAACTCCCAGGGTGACACGTGGGGCTGATCGCGGTTCAGCTAAAACTTGGATTGTGCCGCACAAACCATCTAACACTATATAATTTATTGTCACTCATAGTTGACACTCTCAAGGTGCTCTCTTGGTTTTAATTACCCGACATGTCCCTTAATGGTTACCTAAGCGACTTATACTTGCCAGAACTTTTTCAGTTTCTAGAGAAAGGAAAGAAAACTGGTTGGCTCAGAATTACTGCCTTACCCAGAGTTTCTGGATACCGGCGACCAGTTCATCACTTTTGGGTTTACCAGGGTCGGATTGTGGCAGCAGCTAATCGATTGGACCATCAGGGTTTAATTGTCCTGATTGCTCAACATCAGTGGGTTAAACACAGTATAGTCACTACACTAGCTCAGTCATGTACTCCCAATCAGCCACTTGGTTTATATCTCCAAAGTCAAGGTATTGTACAAACTGCACAACTAAAATGGTTGTTTCAGATTCAAATACAACGGCAAGTGTGTCCTTTGTTTGAACTGAAAGATGGTCGATTTAAATTCGAGCAGAACGTGCCGATCCCAATCCTGGAAATGACCGGTTTAAGTATACCGGCAACAGAAGCGACATTGATCGGGTTAAGGGAACTGCACCACTGGGAGGCTTTGGCTGAGCAATTGCCTGACCCTGATTGGGGTTTAGTCAGTACCATCTGCGATCCACCCCAATCCCATTATCGACTCAACGTTTTAGAATGCAAAGTGTGGAATTATACAACAGGCAAAGTTTCTCTGAAAGCGATCGCAAAGCAGCTGAAACTACCAGTAGCACAAGTAAGGCAGATTGCGTTTAGGTTAATCACAGTGGGTCTTGCACAAGCAAGACCTTTGTTGAAGGATACTTCTCATCAAAACTTAGACAAATCTAGACAAAAGCAAATTGCTCTCGACAAACAAAAATATCCATTCGTTAGCTTCCGCCGCAATTCATCCCAGGTCCGAAAGCAGTAGCGTCGGCGTCGGATGAGCGGACAGGGCTGCGGCTATCGCATCTTATTTTTGTACATGCTGGCGAGGTGAGGATTTCAGCAATCGAGTCCGGTTTTTAATCAATTGATGAAATCCTTACTGGATAAGGGTTTTGGAATTTAGATGGGGTTTGCCTCTGAAAGCGTCATAAACTGACGTTTTGTGTAAGTTTGATCGAACAGTTCAAAGATAAATATCTTCTCCTTGCTCTGTGAAGCGAACATCTTTAATATTCAACTGAGAGTTAGCAGTAAGAGTTTTACGCAAACTACCGAAAAGGGCAAATTGCTCACAAGTGGAGAGGGAGACAAACTGCCGCTGGGAATCTGGTGATAGGCGCAAATCGACGGTAGCCACACCAGTATTGGCATTGACCTTCACGCGGTATCCCGATACATTAAAGTCACTGGAGTTACCAGTCTCTAAAACTTTTCCTATAACTGTATTTACTGGATTTCCTACTGGTACAGCTACCTGTTCAGATACCAGAGACTGACACTGACTGTCAGCCCGATAGACATTAAGAATTACTCCGTTAGCTCGATTGCTATTATTATTACCTTGGCTGACTGTAGCCTTAAGCGCGACCTTACCAACCTTGGTTCCTGGTTGAGTTTCTTCCGTAGGTACAGTAATCTTAGGTAGAGTAGTATTAGAGGGTGCTACACCAGTGGTAGAGCTAGCCTCGGTGGCTGGTTCAGCAGATAGATTCGCTACAGGAGTTTTCTGGGAACCAGGATTGTTATCACTCACCAAACCATAGCTACTGAAACCAACGACAATTGCTCCAATCGCAACAGGAGCTAGATAGTGTTGAAAACTTTTCATTTGGCTTCGCTCAAAACAATGCTTCTAGCTGTTGTCTAAAGCAACAGTTACATCAATCAATATTCAAGGTAGAGCGTGGTTGATCAGGATAAAACAGTTAAAAAATAGAAACTAGAAAATAAAAATTGAAATCATTTTCACGCTTATATCCCAATTCTGGGGCATTAGGGCTATACATCAATTTAATCTGGCCATCTCCCGACACTGCCAACACTCTCGACACTCGTGACACTCCCGAGCTCCCCATCTGTATCTATAGTCCTACTTTGAAGAATTGGTATTAACTATGGGGGAGGTTAGTAAACAGCTAGAGAAAATGTCGCAGAGTCTACCAAAAACTCTGATTATTTGTTAAACTTAAATTACGGTAACACCGACAGGGATTATTATGTAACTTAAATTAAAGCCGAAAACCAAGGGTTTAGTAGTTGCGCTCTCTATCCCGGTGTTAGACTTTTTTGACATTTTTATGGCGCTCGCGGGATATTCCGTCAGAGAAGCGCGGAGATACCCCCTGGATGCTATTGCATCTGGCATTGGCGAGCCATAATTTGCCTTTGGTAGGTTTTGGTAGCTAAAAAGTATCGGTTAAACCCAGCTATCCTGTTGTAATAGCCTTGCTATCGTGACATACTCCTACACTGAGTCTTAGAGTTCAGTGTAGGCTTCTTGCCAACTCCACCCAACGGTTAGGATACAAGGCCGTAGGCCACGCGGGGCGCGTTCGGCAAGCTTTATTAACGACACGGGATGCCCCGACCCACCGGAACAATACAACTCGTTCTATTTTTTAGGCACGCAGGTGGCGGTTAGCTCTTAATTTGTTTTCCCTGCTATCTTCATTATAGATGAAAATAAAAAAACAAAGTTCCGCCTCCGCCATTCATCCCACGCCCACCTTTGGTACGGATATGGGGCATAAGCGCGGATCAAGCTAAAAGAAGTTCCCCTAATAGGACATCCCCGATTCAATCAACCATGACTAAACAACCAGCCCGAATCTGCATTCTCGGTGGAGGCTTTGGGGGTCTCTATACAGCCCTACGCTTAAGCCAGCTGCCTTGGGAAAAGCCCCAACAACCAGAAATTGTCTTGGTTGATCAAAATGATCGGTTCTTATTCTCACCGCTGTTGTATGAACTGATCACCAGCGAACTACAAACCTGGGAAATTGCTCCACCCTATGAAGAACTGTTAGCAAACACAGGTGTACGGTTTACTCAGGCAGCGGTAGCAGGCATTGATGTAGAACAGCAGCAGGTACAGTTAGAGACTGGATCGGAATTTCAGTATGATCGCCTGGTGTTAGCCCTAGGTGGAGAAACCCCTCTAGAGCAGTTGCCTGGGGTGGCTGAGTATGCTATCCCGTTCCGAACTATTACTGATGCCTATCACCTGGAAGAACGCTTACGGATTTTGGAAGAATCCGATACAGATAAAATCCGGATCGCTATAGTTGGTGCAGGTTACTCTGGTGTGGAACTAGCTTGCCATCTAGCCGAACGGTTGGGAGAGCGCGGAAGGTTGCGGTTGATTGAACTCGGTGATGTGATTTTAAGAACATCAACGGACTTTAACCGAGAAGCAGCACGCAAAGCTTTGAATGAACAGAAAGTCTGGATTGATTTGGAAACCAGTGTTGAGTCCATTGGACCTGACACCATTTCTCTGTTGTATAAAGGACAGGTGGATACTATTCCCGTAGATTTGGTGCTGTGGACAGTAGGAACAAGAGTGACACCAGTTGTGCGATCGCTTCCGCTCAAACAAAACCACCGTGGTCAGCTGACTACCACCCACAGGTTACAAGCGGTTGACCATCCCGAAATTTTTGCCCTAGGTGATCTAGCCGATTGCCGAGATGCTGATAATCAACCAGTTCCCAATACAGCTCAATCCGCTTTTCAGCAAGCCGATTATGTGGGTTGGAATGTCTGGGCTTCTTTAACTGGGCGTCCCCTGCTGCCCTTCCGTTACCAGCAGTTGGGAGAGATGATGACTTTGGGGAAAGACAATGCAACTCTGAGTGGTTTAGGTCTGAAGCTGGATGGTCCTTTAGCCCACATAGTACGCCGACTTGCCTATCTTTATCGGATGCCAACTATAGAGCACCAACTGAAAGTGGGCATGAACTGGATTACTCGACCATTAACTGATATTCTGTCTGGAACATAAAGGCATATAGCAGTCCTAAATGATTCGTGAAATATATTGGCCAAAGCAATTGCTATAACCCTTTACCAGCAACGATTCCAGATTTTTATCATTTTACAAATGATTTAGGATTGCTATAGATACAGGAAAATGGAAAATTGAAATTAAATGAACAATTAACCATTAACAATTAACCATTAACCATGGAAAAACCGCGAGTAATTTTTCTAGATGCTGTCGGTACCCTATTTGGTGTTCAAGGGAGTGTAGGGGAAGTTTATAGTGCGATCGCTAATCAATTTGGGGTTACAGTACCTGCTTCAGCTTTGGACAAAGCCTTTGTCAAAGCCTTCGCCTCAGCAGAACCAGCGGTTTTTCCAGAAACAGATCCTGAAGAAATTCCCCAGCGAGAATTTGAATGGTGGTGGGTGATTGCCTCCCGCACCTTTGAACAAGTTGGTGTACTTGACCAGTTCACCGATTTCATTGATTTTTTTGACGAACTGTATGGCCACTTTGCCACTGCTCAACCTTGGTTCATTTATCCCGATGTTATCCCAGCGCTGAAAGCATGGCAGCATATTGGTATTGAGTTGGGTGTCGTCTCAAATTTTGATTCCCGTCTCCATCTTGTCTTAAAAGCCCTAAAATTAGAAGAATTTTTCTCCTCCATCACAATTTCTACCCAAACTGGCTTTGCCAAGCCTGATCCACAGATTTTTGCTGCTGCTTTACAAAAACATCACTGTACTGCTCAGGAGGCTTTTCATATTGGTGATAGTTTTCAAGAAGACTATCAGGGCGCTCAGGCAGCTCGGTTGAGAGCATTTTTGATCAAGCGCAAACCAATCACTTAACCATTACGCGATGCTCCTAGGTCGCCGCTACGCGAACGCATCTATTGGTTGCCACACCAGTGTCTGCTTGATAGCCGCTGCTCTGGTATAATTTGACTATTTCTTTGAGGAGACTGGCTGCTAACTGTGAATTCTTGGTTCTGGGTAAAGGCTAACCAGCAACTCACTTTCTTTAACTGCTAACTCATCCAACCGCTGATCTACTAGTACTCGCTCAAAATAGGTATCAGCCAGTACCCAGTAAACACCATAGTGACGAGCCTCAGATGCCATCAAGCTATGATAAAATTTTGCTAAAGATGGATCACAACAGTGAGTTGCTAGTAATCCCAAACGTTCGTGAGAACGAGCCTCGATCAGTCCAGCAACTAGTAAAGAATCCAACAACCGTTCTGGTTCGTTTCGGCGAATCTGAGCTTTCAATCCAGCTCCATAGGGTGGTGAAGAAAGGGGACCTAAGGGAATGCTACGTCTTTCTAGCCACTGGTTAACTTGCTCGAAGTGTTCTAGTTCCTCACGGGCAATGACCGTCAGTTGACGCACCAGTTTACTGTAGGATGGGTAGCGAAACATTAAATTCAGTGCTACTCCAGCCGCTTTACGTTCACAATGGGAATGGTCGAGTAAAATAACATCAAGGTTTGCAAGGGCTTGCTCGATCCAAGCCTGGCTAGTAGGGTGTTTCAGGGTATTAATCAAAGGCAGAGCAGAAGAAGACACGGTTTTTGTTCAAATCAAACAAATCAAAGTAGTTGGCTTGTTCATTGCAAACAGGCTTTGGGATCGGTAGGCGATGCTATTAATTTTAACTGAATCGTGTCAATCCTCGTCTTGTTAAGGCGCAGGTGTAATCCCGTCAAAAACTGGGTTCAATACCCGCTTTTGTAGCAACAAGTTGGGTCGTAAACCCCGACTTAACCGTAGCAAATCCGGGTAGTTCATGATAAATTTACATAGACACTACACATAAATACTTATAAGACAAGTTAAACTAGCTACTTGAGCCTATTCCTCAAAACTATTACACTTAACGACTCTATTCAGGAATAGGAAATATCTTAAAAGGAAGACCACTCTCACAGAATCGGTGCATATATCTACAAATAGGTATGAGGCTAATGGTATTAGGTATTAGCTACAACAAAAGCAGTTGATAGCCTCTGTGCTTGAGGAGGGCTGCTTCATACGCTGGTCAGAACCCGCTTAGCCATTTAACCTAGAAATCTGATGCCTAAAGCCATTAACCTTAAATTTTATATGAAGGGATCTACCTGATATTTAACGAAATTAGATTTGGATAAGTAAAGTAATGACCCACCGTCGTATTGTTATCGGTGACGTTCATGGTCACTATAATCCTCTTATGACCTTATTGGATGCGATCGCACCCACTAGTGACGACACCGTTTATTTTCTCGGAGACTTGATTGATCGAGGACCGATGAGTGCTCAGGTTGTGGAATTTGTCAAGCAAAATGCTCACCCCTGTTTATTAGGTAATCATGAGCTGATGTTACTAGAAATTATCGGTAACAATTCAGTACCTAACTCAACACGACAAGCCTGGCTCTATAGTGGTGGTGAAACTACTATCAACAGCTATGGTGGAAAAGTCTGCCAAGATCACCTAGATTGGATCAAAACACTGCCAACCTACATTGATTTAGGAGATACCTGGCTAGTTCATGCCGGGGTTAATCCTCGCATGACCATTGAGGAGCAAACCGTTGAGCAATTTTGTTGGATTCGGGATGAATTTCACAGTATGCGTGAACCTTACTTTCTCGACAAGCTGATCATCACCGGTCACACCATGACTTTCACCTTACCAGGAGTGGCTCCCGGTACAATAGCCCAAGGTTGTGGTTGGCTAGATATAGACACTGGTGCTTATCATCCCAAAAGTGGTTGGATGACAGGTCTAGACATTACCAATAATCTTGTTTATCAAGTTAACGTCTTTCGGGGTTATGTTCGCCAATTCCCCTTGGAAGAAGCCGTGACCAAGATAGAACCTAGTAAAATATGCCGACGTCAAGTGTTGATTACCTCCTGACGGTTCTAGAGGTTAACAAAAAAACTATTGGGCAAGCTTGCGGCTCTTGAGCTAGCTGTGCTGATCTGAGCACTCGCCCTCTACGACCTGTTGTCCTTTTGAGGGCAGCTTTTTTCTGGTTGCGGACTGCACGAGTTTTGTTTTTGTAAGCCCGATTGTTTAATCCATCACCAACATAGGCACGATTTGAATCGATAGACTGCTCCAAGGAATCAATTCGGTCTGCTGTTGACGGATGAGTACTCAAAAACCCTGGAATAAAGCCTCTTTGCTTGAGTAGTTTTTTCATAAAGTCTACTGATCCTATCGGAGCATAGCCTGCTTGTTTTAAGTTCTTGATACCTAGTTCATCCGCTTGAAATTCATGCTGACGACTGTTGGGACGACGTAGTGCTAATTCCACGCCCAGATTAACCATCGTGTTGCTATCAACTCCAGCCGCTTCTGCTAAACCTCTAGCGATCGCGGCTTGCTTAATTTGCTGGATACTATGACGACCTACGATATGACCAATCTCATGAGCCATTACACTTGCCAGTTGAGCTTCATTGTCTGCTGCTGCGATTAAACCCGTGTTAATATAAACAAATCCTCCCATGGTAGCGAAGGCATTAATATTACCATCATCGACCACCTGGAATGTATAGTTAATGTTTGGACGTTCGCTCCTTTTAGCTAGTCGCTGACCAATTTGATCAACATAGCGATTAATTTCCCGATTGCGATAGAGCTTAAATTGCTTTCCAACAAGTTGCTGATTAATTTGCTGACCAATTTGGACTTCCTGTTGATCAGACATATTAGATAACTGGATAATCTGAATACCACGCAATAGCAGCTCTAACCAAGGAACCCCTTGGGCGATCTGGGCTGTTCCCACCACCAGACTCAGGGATAGAAGCATGCTGATTAACGGATATAACAAATGACGTCGATAACGGGAGTAAATCGATAATATATTGCTGAACATAGCAAAATTATGAATTATTAAATCGAAAAGAGATTATTTTAGCTATTATCCCTTTTTCCACTGGAAAAAGGGTTTGCAGCCATGGCTTGCTGTAGAGGAGCCTTGTCTTTAACATCATAAGTCAACTCTCTACTAGGAGTTGTCTGCCATAATTACTGACCAGTAGCATTCCTCGTTATGGTTGAACCCCAAATAGGGTAATATGTTCCACAGACGAACCTGGTGTTTGTTATTCTCACTCACCAGTTATGGATAACTCTAATTATAGGTATTAGGTAGATCAAAAGCAGTTAACAGCCGATATCCTTTAATAGGAGCCCTTCATAACTAGGTTATAAACCCCTTAGCCATTCAACCTAGAGCCAGGGAACCTTAAGGAGTTATCTTTACACTATACAATTTTCACAAAAACAGAGAAGATAATAAACGAGAGTTAGCCACCTAATTTATTGGGTGGCCAGCGAACGCGCCCCGCGTGGCCAAAGGCCAGCGCCCCGGGATTTATCCCGGCTACCGTGTTAGAATAGAAGGACGAGTAAGAACAAGGTTGGTTACGTTGATTTTTTGCGCTTTTCGGTGAGATTCCGACCAGTAAGAGACGGGGTTAATCCTACTCCTCAAGGAACAGGTAAGTAACGCAGCAAAAAGTAGTGACTTATTGCCCTAATTTGTTTGGTACAACCACTCCGAAAGTTTTTTTAAATCAAAAGTAAATCCACAGGTTAACTTTTTTGTTAATCCGTTCGCGTAGCGTGGCCTACGGCCAGGGAGGTAGGGCATCTTTGAGTGTGCCGCAACGATACAGGTAGGTTCTCCTAGTCGGTATCGTAAGCGTCGTGGAGAGGCGCGACCCAAGGCGAATCAGATTCGCCATTGGAAAGCGCGCCAAGCGCGGTTTTAATCCGCGTAACGACATCAACTTAGAATCCCCGTCTTTTCAAAGCGGGGAGAACTCAAACCTAAGCAAGTTTATGGCTATTGTAGATTCTAAAGGACGTTTGTTTGGCAAGGTGAGCATTATCGACTTCGGTGCTGCCTTGGTGATTTTGTTGGTAGTTGTAGGAATCTTCTTCTTTCCTGGTGAGTCTGGTTCCGTTGCCCAACTCAATAGCACCAAACCAGTAGAAGTAGATGTTATTGTCCGGGGGTTAAGCTTGCTTGAACCAGATGTGTTGGTCAATCAGTTGGAGGAGACCAAGAAGACTAATATTGTGATTCGTAAGCAACCCTATGGTCAGGTTGACGTCAAATCCGTCAAAATTCTGCGTAGAAGTGTCCTGGTGCCACAACCAGATGGCTCTATCAAAGAACTACCAGATCCCAGACCTAGCTTTTATGGAATTAATATGTTACTCACCTTAGGTGGTAAAGCAACAATCACCAAAGATGGAGTAGTCCTAGGCAATAGCAAGATTAAAATTGGTACCCCAGTAGAGTTAGAAGGTAGAGATTATAACTTCAACGCCAGTGTTATTAATGTCAGAGTAAATTGACACTCCTCTGCCTAAAGGCGAGAGGATTCTTGCTTCAATGGGATTCCAACGAATTTACCCTCAGCAAGCATCTTCACCGTATGCCCTACGGCTGTTAATCCTCTAATTGCCACTACCTGAGCTGCTGCTATATCTCTATTCGTTGTATAGCCACAGGCAGAGCAAATGTGAGTACGTTGTGAAAGCTCTTTCTTTCCCGTTTCTGTCAAACAATTAGGACAAATCTGGCTGGTTTTACGTGCATCTACTTTCTGGAAATACACCCCACGCTTAAAACAAGTTTGTGCCAATATCTTGAAAAATTGGCCAAACCCAGCATCTAAGCAGTGTTTCCCTAATATTCCACGGGATAGCCCCACCAGATTCAAATCTTCTACAAATATCATCCCTGCATGATCGCACAGATGATGGCAAAGCTTCCTGTGCCAATCTTTACGGCAATTGGCTACATACTCGTGTAGTTTTGCTACCTTTTTTTGTGCGCGCCTCCAATTCTTCGAGCCTATAGGTTTCCTGGAAACACGCTTTTGCAGCAATTTCAGCTTGCGTTCGGCATCACCCAGGAACCTCGGACGCTTGATTAAAAGACCGCTAGAAGTAGCAATAAAACTAGTTAATCCTACATCAATTCCTACTGCTTCACCATGGGGTATTGGTTGAGGTAAATCAACATTCCATTGAATGGTTAGCATGACGTACCAACCGGAAACCCGTTTAACTATACGAGCTTGCTTGATTTGAGCATCATTAGGAATTTCTCGTGACTGACGGAATTTTACCCAACCAATTACAGGCAATTTCACTAACCCATGTTCTAATCTTTTCCCTTTCATTTGAGGAAAAACAAAAGACCTCATTCTGCCTTTTTTCTTGAATCGGGGGAATCCAGCGTTACGCTCCCACATGTTGGTGAAAGCTGTTTCAACTCTTTTTAAAGTTTGCTGCAACACTTGAGATTGGATCTTTTTGAGTTCAAGGTTCTGTTTTTTGGCAGCCGTCAAAGATTTACACTGACTTGCATAGGTAGGACGCGGTGTGTCAGCGGGAATGATGTAGCAACTACGGAGGCGGCAAGAATTAATCTGACAACTACGAGATTTGTACCAATCCTTCCTTTCCGCTAAAGCGTAGTTGTATACCAAGCGAGTTATCTCAAGCCACTCATCAAAGATTTTTGATTGTTGTTTGGTAGGTTTGAGCTTGAACTCGTAGGTGAGATTAAACATTTGCTTTTCCTCCTTGCCTTCTATAATAGCCATTATATTATCTACCGTCAATACGAAAGATAACAAAACCCCGTTGTTCGCGTTCGCCTTTGGCGTGGCCTACGGCCAAGCGTCGCCTTTGGCGATAGTTACCGTAAGATAGTGGAGCCTTTAGAGTCGGCAGGCTATGCATAAAAGAGGTGCGACCCGTGGCGAATTTAATAATTAGATGCGGAAAGCGCACCTTTGGTTAAAACTTATTGATTAAGGCTCCACTATATAAGGTTTCTATCCAGCGAAGGACGGGGCTTTAAACCCAAAATTTTTGGGAATCACGAGTGATGGGGTGAATTGAACTAATCATTTATCCCATACACCCCACCATCGGGCAGCCGCAAGGGAGAGCTTTAGCTCATTTAGTATCAGCTTTTTCCACCGAAGCATCATTGATTCCCAGGGTAAGCCTTAGAGGTTTCCGGTAAGGATAGGCTCTAGCAACTTGCCGGTAAACGTCATAATTAGTAGGTAGTGTCACTGTCTGTGCCCCCTCTTGATAGGTGATATCGTATTTAACTGTACGCAACAGCTCTGGCTTGCTAGGCTTATGATGAAGTGGCTGACGCTGTTCTACCTCATCAATGGTTGGTTTTGGTGGGACAACTGGCCACCATAACCCCTTGTCATCAGGTCCTGTTACAGCACCTTCTGGTTTCTCACCATTGCGGTTGACTACGGACTTGGAAGCAAACTCCTCAACATCGGGATCTCTATCAGTTGTTGAATTAAGAGAATACTCAACTCGCCAGGTTAAGGTGGTTAGTGCTGTAGCTTCATACTCAGTAATAATCACAGTGTTACAACTGCTAAGCGCTACTGCTACACAAAAGCCGATCAACATCAAAATAATCTGGCGACGCCGCAAAATGCGATCAAGTAGGACATGGAAACTAGTCAAATTCACTCCACCCCATCCAAACTTACGACTAAATGCAATTTGCTCCCCTATACCCTATTCTGTACCAAATTCTCAAACCTGCCTTTCCCAATTGCCTGTGGTCAGGAGCAACGAATTCACCTGCGATCGCACTCACCTTCGATGATGGACCCCATCCACAGTACACTCCCAAGTTACTGCAAGTCTTAGACCGCTACCAAGTCAGAGCCAGTTTTTTCTGGTTGGGCGTTTGCGTACACCAAGCCCCCAGTGTCGCTAGAGAGGTTTACCAACAAGGTCACTGGTTAGGACTTCATGGATATTACCATCAGTCTTTTCCCTTTTTAAAACGGGATGCCCTTCAGCAGAGTTTGCTCCTTACCCAAGACGCGATCGCTCAAGCTTGTCAGATTCACCCAGACAAGGTAAAAGACGTTCGTCCCCCTAACGGATTATTTACACCCCGAACCTTGAATATACTGCACCAGTGGAACTATAGATCAGTAATGTGGAGTGTTGTTCCAGAAGACTGGAAACGTCCTGGTGTCAGTATAATCGTGGAGAGAGTCCTAAAGCAGGTTCAAAACGGTTCCCTGATCGTCCTACATGATGGTTATTATGGAGGACAAGATGTGGTTGAAACTACGGCTGAGTTAATTCCTCAGCTATTGAACCAAGGTTACAAATTTGTTAGCATTGACCAGCTATGGCAGGAAAATTAGTAGTTTTGTTAATTGAGTTAGGCTTTTCTGACTCACCGCACCGTAAACTCCTAGAAAAACTGCTTTGCTAGACGCTTCCGGTTTTCCATCTCATTACTCCTGTAGTGAACTACTTAATCCAATTACCTACTCTATATACTTCATATAGAGTATACTATCCATTTTAACGCTATATGTAGTGCTCAGCTAATCTGATAAATTTTCAAAAAAATGAGCAAACTGTAAAAATTAAAATTAGAAATTAAAATAATGATCAACCGAAAGCTCCATCGGACGAGGAGACTTGCTTCCCCTACGCAATGTTCCCATCGTCTTTCTCTAGATTATTTCCGATGCCCTGATTCACCATTCCCTTACGCAGGAATACCGAATTAGGAGCTGGTTAAATCAACTTACTTGGCAGTACTTTCACTTAGCGTGTTACTACATTGGCTAGGAAAATGTATTACAAAAGTAATACTAAATAATCATTACCTAGACCCATAGCTTGTCAATGGTTATCATACAGGACAAGTTAATTAACCTAGTGAAGTTCAACTGTCGGGTTTTATAGAACATTAGTACTAAACTAGTGACTATATTCTAGGCATAAAGGAAAGTGGGTACTTATTGCTACACTTTCTCAAAGCTTTTGACCAGATAAATAAGCTAAATTTTTCAGATAAACACTAGAGCAAAATTTTGTAAATAAGGCTACAATCAAAAAGTCTTCCCAAAATTCAGTATTAACACTTAAATGGATAGTAGATTCACTGCAAGTTAAGTCCAAGGAAATAGAGTCGATCTAATTCCTACGGCTGAAGCGATTCGACCCACCATAGGGTGCAACAAACAAGGTTCTCACTGACTAAGCCATCTTAAGTAGATCAACGGACATCATCTACTGGTCTGAAACTGAAGGAGCATGAGGAAAAAACATGACCCAGGCAAATGAATTACTCGCAACAATCGCTCAACCTCAGAGCGATTTAGAAGTCTTGATTGAGGATGACGTGAACCGAGATGATTTGGTGGACGCTCAACCTGACGAGGAAAATAGTAAGCCTGGTAAGGGGCGATCTAACCGTCGCCGAACCCAAAGCAAAAAGAAGCACTATACAGAAGATTCAATTCGCCTCTATTTGCAGGAAATTGGCAGGATTCGTCTACTCAGAGCTGATGAAGAAATTGAATTAGCCCGTAAAATTGCTGATTTGTTGGAATTAGAACGAGTGCGGGAGCGCTTGTCTGAGCAGTTAGAGCGGGAACCTGGAGATCGGGAATGGGCAACAGAGGTCGATATGGAGCTGCCAGCTTTCCGTTACCGCTTACACGTCGGTCGGCGGGCTAAGGAAAAAATGGTGCAGTCTAACCTCCGTTTGGTGGTTTCCATCGCCAAGAAATACATGAATCGAGGACTCTCATTCCAAGACTTGATTCAAGAAGGTTCTCTAGGTTTAATCCGGGCTGCGGAAAAATTTGACCACGAAAAAGGCTACAAGTTTTCTACCTATGCTACCTGGTGGATTCGTCAAGCTATTACTCGTGCTATTGCTGACCAGTCCA
>NZ_JAAHGN010000370.1:0-6675 GCF_010672485.1 Moorena sp. SIO2C4
GACACTCGAAGACCTTCTGATGGCCGCCGCCTGTATGTTGCTTTCTGGTCCGTTGATGGCAGGGTATACCCAAACCTTGAATGATTTCTATGACCGCGAAATCGACGCCATTAATGAACCATACCGTCCTGTCCCATCGGGAGCCATCTCTATCCCCCAGGTGATCACCCAGATTGTGGTGCTACTCCTAGCAGGTATCTCTCTTAGCTACGGACTCGATGTTTGGGCTGGTCATGAATTTCCCACACTCACCTGTCTTACCCTAGGTGGTGCCTTTCTAGCCTATATCTATTCTGCCCCACCCCTGAAACTGAAAAAAAATGGTTGGCTGGGAAACTATGCTCTCGGTGCCAGCTATATCGCCCTTCCCTGGTGGGCAGGTCATGGCTTATTTGGTCATCTTAACCTGACTATTATGATTCTGACCCTGTTCTACTCCCTGGCAGGGTTAGGTATTGCAGTAGTTAATGATTTCAAGAGTGTGGAAGGCGATCGCGAATTGGGCTTAAAATCCCTACCGGTCATGTTTGGTGTTACCACAGCAGCTTGGATTTGTGTGGTGATGATTGATCTATTTCAAGCAGGGATTGCTGGTTATTTAATCAGCATTCATCAGAACCTCTACGCTGCTATCCTGATCCTATTAATCATCCCCCAAATCACCTTCCAGGATATGTACTTTCTCCGTGACCCCCTGAAAAATGATGTCAAATACCAGGCTAGTGCGCAACCGTTTTTGGTACTAGGGATGCTAGTTGCTGGTTTGGCTTTGGGTCATAGTGCTATTTAAAATAGAGAACAGGGAATAGGGAACAGGGAATAGGGAATAGGGAATAGGGAATAGGGCAAAAATCCTGTGTACCTCAGGTGTGACCCGTGGCGAATTTAATTCGCCAAGGTCAAGCTCACCTAATAGCTATGAGAAACGCTATATTTTAGGTTTAAACCAGACTCAATCTGAAAGCTTACTACTTACGGTCAATTGGTCAATCCGGGTAAGAAGCAATCAAATCAAGGTTTTTTGGCAGTTCTCTACCATCAGGGCTGATAGCTGATAGCTGATCGCTGAATGCTTAGAGTTTAAGACTACCAGTATTGACCACAGGTTGTATATTTTGCTCAGCAGTCAAAACCACTAGCAAATTGTTAATCATTGCTGCTTTTGTTTCCTCGTCTAGCTGAATAATTTGGTTATCGTTCAGCCGCTTGATGGACATTTCCACCATGCTTAAGGCACCTTCGATAATTTCTTGACGAGCTGCTATAATTGCTTGTGCTTGCTGACGCCGTAGCATGACTTGGGCAATTTCTGGAGCGTAGGCTAAATAGGAAATACGACTATCAATCACCTCGACACCTGACACCTCTAAGCGAGCCTGTAATTCTTCCTTAAGAGCTGCTGCAATCTCTTCGGGGCTGCCTCTGAGTGACGCTAGGTTTTCTTGATTAGTATCGTAGGGATAACGACTGGCTAAACCACGGATAGCGGTCTCACTTTGGATGGCCACAAAATCTACATAGGAATTTACGTCAAAGGTGGCTTTGGCTGAGTCTACAACTCGCCAGACAACTACCGCAGCAATCTCAATGGGGTTGCCTTTCGCGTCATTTACCTTCAGCTTATCACTATTGAAATTACGCACTCGTAGAGAAACCAATTGCTTGGAGGCAAAAGGGTTAACCCACCAAAAACCAGAGGTACGGACACTGCCAACGTAGTTACCTAAAAACACTAGCACTCGGGCTTGGTTAGGCTGCACAGTCAAAAAGCCTTTTACGGCAACCAAGGCTACAATCACTAGACCAATACCAAATAAGTTGTTGGTATAGATCAATAAGTCGTTGATATTGGAAAACCCGACTAGACCTTTACCTAACCACACACCAAAACTAGCGATCGCAATAATCCCTACCAGAGCAGCAAAACCATTAACTTTAAAGGTAGGAATTTCCTGAATACGTTCCATTGTTATGTATCGTTCCTGTATTGCTCTGTGTTGTTGTATCTAATTGGCTGATAGGTCTATTTTGCTTGGTTTATCGGGGGTTTGACAGTACCCTTGCGGGTACTAATCACTAATTTGACGGTAAACCTGAATCATTTGTTGTGCGATCGCATTCCAACTATAGTGCTTTAAAGCATACTCCTGAGCCTTGACTCCCCGCAGTTGGCATTCATCTTTATTTTGAAGTGCTTCCCGTAACTGTCTAGTCAAAGCCTGAACCTCACAAGCACTCACCCATCCTGCTTCAGCATCTTTGACGTTTTCCCAAATATGGACCTGGTCAGAAATCACCACTGCTGTCCCAGCCACCATCGCTTCCGCTACCGCAATCCCAAAGTTTTCGTAGTAAGATGGCAGGACAAATACATCCGCATCCTTTAACAATGCTGCTTTCAAATCACCAGTCACGAAACCAGTAATGGTAGTATTTGATGATAGAGTTGAAGCCTTGATCTGGTCTATGATACTATTTTCATAACTTGGGTCTTGAGGATTAGTTCCCGCCAAGACAAAGTGAAACTGCAATCCCTCGTTTAATAGCTTTTCTAGAGCTGGGATAAGTAAATCCAATCCCTTCTTCGGGTCAATACGAGACATAAACAACACTAAGGGCTGGTCATGGGGAATCTTCAATTCAGTACGTGCTTGAGCTAGTTGTTGCTGAAGTTGTTGCTGGATTGGCGGCGTTACTCCTAAGGGAATCACGATATCAGGGGATGCTGTGCCAAAACGTTCCGAAATCTTAGCTTCCTGTTGACTGGTAAAGTGTATACCAGCTGCTCCAGCTAAATTCGGTTTCTCCCACAGTGCGGCATAGATGCGCTTTAGCTGTTGTTTCTTCCGCAAATCCGCTGGGTCAAGGGTACCTAAGGGACGCAATAGGTATGGTAATCCCTGTTTTCGGGCGATGGTAGCCGCTGCTGTACTGACTGGGGAAAACAAGGCATGGATATGGGCAAGGTCAAATTCTGAGGCGTGTTGCCATAGCCAGCGTAATAAGCCCAGGGAAAATTTATAGCGGCGAAAGGGAGAGCAACGGAAGTATCTGATCTGATAACCATCCTGTTCTACTGGTTGATCCAGGGGTACATCCAAAGGGGGTTGACCAGCATCCCCATTAGAGTTAGTAGTTAGTACTGTAATTGCTACCCCTTGAGATGCCAGAGCCTGAGATAGTCCCTTTACCATTTGACTCGGACCACCATATACCAGGGAAATCGACGGGACGATTTGTAAAATTCGCATGGGATATTGATTAATAGCAAGTTGGGTCAAACATAGCACTATTCCTAATCAACCTTAGGAGCAATCACGACCTTACGCCATAATTGAGCAACATGGGCGATTACTCAGGGTGCATCTCAATGCATGCAAAAACACTCTTCGGCAATAGAATGCTCATATTATTTTATGACAATTACCCTTAATAAAAATCTCCACCATCTCCCTATCTCCCTATCTCCCCACACTTCCTTTAGTTATAAATTTACAACAAAAAGATTCACCCGATTAATCCCGTTATTGCACCAATTCATAATACTCTTCCATCTGTGCTAAAGCTGCTTTTGCTTCTTGGGGAAATTTATCAAATTTGGCAGTCTTTTTGAACATAACATGTTCAAATCGGGGAGGATTCCTGTAAGCATTCAGCCGTCAGCTGTCAGCTATCATGCTTATTTTATTCAAAAGCACCATTAGTAGCGTACGCTATGGGCAGAAACTGTTCGGTGTAGCGTGGCCACAAGCCTTTAGCACCTCAAGTAGCGCTAATCGCTGTTCGCTGATACGCGACACGCTGATAGCTTACGGATTCCTGTTCCCTATTCCGAAGTTAAACAGTTGTGACGGTTAACCTTCTTCAAGGTCACCAATATCCCGCTTCAGAGGTCGCTTGTAGGTAAAGGTGAAGGTATCGCCACTCTCAATGACCTGGTGCATTTCGCTATACATGGGATAGTCACCCACTCCACTGACACTTGCCCAGCCCCGCGCCCGAGTTAATGCTACAAAGAGCTGGTTACGCAGACTGACATCACTCTCGTTCCTGGCAACATTATCAACACCAACCACATACACCATATCCGCTTCATTACCCTTAGCACGGGGCACACGAGATATGGTTACTCCACCATCTTTCCAGAAGCGATCGCGATCAATGTGGGGCCATTGAGGCTTTAGTTCATTCAACTCCAATGCTGTGGGAATATAAATATCAATGTCTTGCTCCATCAACACAACAGCGACATGATTTTCTAATTCAATTGCTTCGGAACTAGAGCCTAAAACTAGCACTAAGATTTCTGTACTGGCTTTAAGGTCATCATCAACCAGATTATGCATAATCTTATCGGCCAAAGCACTAATTTCTTCCTGACGAGAGCCATAGGTTTCAAAGTCTAAGACTGGTGCGCTCCACAATTCAGGAACTGGATTGGGGGAGTTTTCTTTTGGACGATGGATGGTGATTTTTTGACCGGGAATAAAGTTACCTTTGACTTCATAACCAATTTTTTCCCAATCTTCCTTTCTGGTAATTCCCGTTAGCATCCCCTCAGGACGTAGCAACCCCATTCCGAGGCCATGAGCAGCGGTGAGAATTGAGCCAGGAGTGCGGTAGCAGCGCCGCATAACTTCAGATTTTTTAATACCACCGGGGTATTGTGGTCCTTGTGACAAAAGTCGGCTGAGATTTTCACCGAATAGTTCTTTTGTGGTAGGAATTTTTAAGGTGTCTAGGCTTTGAGCTTCGTCATAAGCCCAGATTAAGCGCCGTTGTTCTGGCTGTTCTGGATCAACGGGTCGTAAGGCTTGATAAGCTAGCCAATAAATTGCTTGTTTGCCCTGGTATTTTAAGTCATCTTCAGTAACTAAGTCTTGTCCTTCATCAATTAAAATGGCATCAAAGCAGGGTTCAATGTTGATTTCTTCCGATAGGCGTTTACAAAGTTCTGCCAAACCCCGATTGGGCTGTCTTTCCCGAGTATCCCCAGCGGATTTGGGTCTAGCGCCATTTAACTGGCAAATTGTGCTGTACAAACCAGGCTGATCCTTAGCACCCCAAGCATGAAGCACTCGCAGTTTGTGATTAGTCTTGTGGTCATACTGGATATCACCATTGCTGAAACGACGCAGCCATCGATCCACTAACCCAATCATCAAGTCGTAGAGGGTACGACTAAAAAACACTAACCCAATCGTCCAATCTGGGTGCTTCAAGTGCATATGAGCGGCTTTTTGGCATAGCAGCACTGTTTTTCCTGACCCCGCAATCCCCCGCAGCCGCTGAAACCCAGGAGGGATTTCTTTACCAATGTGTTCCTGTTGCATATCTAATTCGTAGAGTTGTTCGGAGTAAGCGGCTACAACACTAGCGCGAGTTTTGCCTTCGGTAGAGACTAGGGTACGCAGAGGTTTACGGAAAATTGGTGCTCCGCTGATCACGGCTAAGAGTAACTTCCACTGCTGATCATCTATGTCTTCTCCTGGTATCACTGATTCTGTTTCTTGAATACACTCTAGCAAGCCAACTTTACCCAGTTGGTCCTGGAAGATAATGGGAGGACAGTCTGGGAGTTGGTCAAAACCGTGGTGTTGCCATTGTTCTTGAGTAATTAAAGGAAGAGCAATCATCGCCCTACCGGTAACTTTGCGCCAAATAGCAGGTTCGCGATCGCAAGAAGCCAGTATTGCTTTTAACTGATGTTCTGCTTGTTGGTAGGGATGTGCTTCAGTGGTGTCACAGTTTTGGAGTTGCCACTGATAACCATCAATAGTAATGATTTGATCAATGGTGACAGATTGGATTTCAATTACTACTAGACCAAGGTCTTGATCAGTAATAAAAATATCAGGCTCCTTAGAGATTTCCCCTACTTTAGAAAAAATAGGATAGCGCCAGTAACCAATACAATTGCGTTCTGAAAATGCACTGCGAGTGGCATCCCACACTCTTTGTTTTCCTGTTTCTTCACTTTCTGTGATCGGTTCAGTGGTAATAAATTTGCGACCCTGATCTGTATCGATAACCGACATTTGGGCTAATTTCCTTTAGTAATGTTTACATCGGTTTTAAGGTGAAGTACACAATTTTAGGGAATAGGGAACAGGGAATCGGGAATCGGGAATCGGAACCCACCCCTAGGGTGTGTTTTCAAAGTTTTCCGCAAGATATTAGATCCCCCCCAGCCCCCCTTATTAAGGGGGGAGCCATACTCAAAGTCCCCCTTTTTTAAGGGGGATTTAGGGGGATCTCGGAGTTTGAAGACACGCCCTAACCCCTCCCAGGAGGGGAACGGGAATCGGGAATCGGGAATCGGGAATCGGGAATCGGGAGAAAATCCTGTGTACCTCATAAGTATGGTAAACGGTAGATTAAATCCGTATTGCTATAGCGCCTTACCATCTCCCCACACCTGCCATACCTCCCACACTTTCCTGTCTTTCTCTACTCCAAGCTCGGAAACTCCCTAAAACCCAATAGGAAAGTACGTAAGCTATCAGCTATCAGCTAAAGGCCGTTGGCCACGCTTCGCGAACAGTTATCAGCTTATGGGCTATGGGCAAGCTAGGGGAACAGCTTTTGAATAAAACAGGTAAGCATTGGTTTAATTTGAGGAAAGTCACAGGCTAGAAGCCTGTGCCACAAAACTGACGGCTGACCGCTGACGGC